>CAYSHI010000281.1:0-41969 GCA_964430745.1 uncultured Acidobacteriota bacterium
TGGATCCAGCCGGACGAGACCAAGGAGGTCACGTTCAAGGTGCGCGTGGCACCGGAGCAGCAAGGACCGGTGAACGGCACGGCGCATCTGCTGTCCACACGCGGGGGGCACATTACCGCGAGGTTCACGGTCCGCTAGAGACAACGAGTCTGTCGAGGCTGGCCAGCTTGAACTAAACTCGCCACCCATGAACGTTGGGCCAGCCAATAAGGAGCGGACAAGCGCTCGCGGGGACCTGCTAGACGCGTGCCTGTTGGGCGGGCTGGTCGCCACGATGATTGGTCTCGCGGAAATTGCCGTGGCGGGCCACCTTGCCGGAATCGGCCTTTTCGGCAGCGAGCTTCGGTCGATCGGTCGAATCCTGATCCTCCACTTCTGTTTCGGGATCGTGTCGGGATTGGCGGCGGTCGTCGTTTCACGGTTTGCAGTGGGAATCGGCCTGCTTCGTGGGCCCCGCCCCGTCGCCTTTTCGCTGGCGGTCGGATGGGCGGCGTTCCTTCCGACCCTCGCACTCACGCCACCTTCTTGGAGCGGGTCATGGAGGCTGTCCGTCGCCACTCTGGCAAGCGTCTTCGTGGTGGCCGCGATCGTGAGCTGGGCGATCCGCACCGCGAGGGTTTTCCCACGCAACGCGATGCTCGGAACCTCCGGCGCGTTGCTCATCCTCCTGCTGCTGACCCAATTCGACGGGCGGCGATTCAGGGACACGGCGAACGACACTGCACCTCGTGCGCCCAACGTCATTCTGATCTCCCTGGATACCGTCAGGCCGGACCATCTCGAGATGTACGGATACACAAGACCGACATCGCCGAACCTGGCAGAACTTGCACGCGACTCGGTCGTTTTCGATGCCGCGTTCGCCTCGGAGCCGTGGACACTCCCGAGCCACATGAGCATGATGACCTCCCTCTACCCACTCGCTCATGGCGTGTTGTCCAAGGACACTCGTCTCAACGAGGAAGTGACGACCCTGGCGGAGGTTCTCGGAGAGACCGGGTATACCTCCACCGCGTTCGTGGCGGGGAGCGAAGAGAGCTGGACGGGGGGCCGGAGGGGTTTTGCCGACGGATTCGACCACTACTATCACCCGCCGCACCAACTCAGGAAGACACGCGGGACCAGCCTGTTGTGGTTCTTCCATACCCTGTGGGGCCCCGCAGCCGGATCCGTTCGGGACATCAATGCGTCTGCAATCGAGTTCTTGAGAAGTGAGCAACCGCAGCCGGCCTTTCTCTTCCTCCATTACTACGATGCTCACTCCGACTTTACGCAACTACCATATGACGCACCGGAATCGATGATTCGCATGTTTCTGCCGGAAGGGTCTCCTGCCTTGGCCGCATGTGATGATGCAGGCCGCTGTGCCAGCAATTTCTTGGCTACCCGGGACCGCGCCTCGATGAGCGAGGAAACACTCTCGTCGATCATCGGACTCTACGACGCCGGGATTCGGTACCTCGACGCGGAGCTCGGCAAGCTGTTTGACGCCCTGAAGGAACTCGACTACTACGACGAATCGATCATCATCGTTACCTCAGATCACGGCGAGGAGCTTTTCGAGCACGGAAGGTTTCTTCACACTCAGGTCTACGACGAGGTTCTTCAGGTACCGCTAATCATCAAGCTTCCCAAGGGGGAACATGCCGGTCACCGAGTCCGGAATCTTGTCGAGCATGTCGACCTGATGCCCACGGTGCTCGACCTTCTCCGAATTCCTCACGAGGGAGAAATGCAGGGCAGCTCGCTCGCCAACGGCCTCGAGGGTGATGAGATGGAGTCGCAGTATGTCTTCTTTTCGAATACGGACCAGGGCGGAGACTTCGTCACCCGCGAGATCGGCATGCGCACTCCGGACAGAAAGCTGATCATCGGGTTCGAGCACACGAGAGCGGAAGGGCCGGAAGAAACGCATCTACGCTTTTTCGACCTAGACGTCGACCCGGAGGAGCGGAACAACCTGGCTGGCGACGAACTGCCCGCCGAGGCCGACTGGATGCGTGATGCCCTATGGCAGTGGTATCGGCAGACCCAGCTTCTCAACCAACGCTTCCCGGCGGAGGTTTCGGTCGAGCTGAGCGAGGCTGAGATAGAGAGGTTGAGGGCGCTGGGCTACCTGCGCTGATGCCGGTTCGGGAGTGGCTGCGAGCGGGCTCCCGACCTACGTCGCCCCGGATGACGTCATCTCACGGCGAGTTTCACGGTCCGCCGGACGCGGGTGCGCCACACCAGACGAGACGATCGTTTCTATTGCGAGGCCGCTCGCAACTCTCCGAGCTCCGCCTCCCAGAAGACACACTCGGCCCAGTCATCGCGATTGAACCCACTCAGCCCTTCGGCTGAATCTTCGCCTGTCGCACAGCTTTTGGCTTCGATCGGAACGTCCGTGAAGATCGGTTGGCCGTCGATCTCCACCGAGATCGTCTCGCCGAGCCACGGGGTCGACGCATGGTTGACGATCCGGATGACGGGTGCGTCGAGGAACGACAGGTCCTGGACGAACCGATCGAACAGGATCTCGCCGTCGACGGCGTCTCCCGCCGAGAACGAGAATTCCTGAACGATCTCCGCACCGAAGATCGGATCCGGGGCGAACTCCAAGGGCGCTTCGCTCAGTAGAGACATCTGGTCGAAGATGATCGTGATCTGCTCGGCACTCGACCCCGTGCCCACAACGGTGAACGTCGCCAGAAACGCCTGCTGCCGCTGGTAGGCCGACTGCGGTCCCGGTGGCTCTACCTCTCGGGCCATGAGGACACCGAATCCGACGCCCAGCAGCGCGAGGACCAAGAGTCCCGTCGTGAAGAGTCGCGTCATTCCTGTCTTTCCTTTCTTCAATCTCGCTGATTGGCAGCCTGGGACGGCTCCGGGATTGATGGGGCATTCGGGCCCTGTGCAAACCAGCGTGTCAGCTCGAGCACAAGCCCGCCAACATCCTGGTCGAGGTCTTCGATGGCGCTCGCATGGTCTCTGTCGCCCAACGATTCTGTTCCCCCACGGTCATTGACCCGAAACCCGGCGACGGCTTCGGCCAGCATCGCCAGCCGTTCGAACTCTTCGGGCGACGCCACCGACAGATTCCAGACCCGCGAGACGCCATCGCTCGACACCGTCACGAGGCCGGAGCCATCGGGGCTCAAATCGACCATGGAGACGGTACCGGAATGCCCCAGAGCGACGCCGAGCGGTTCGCCGGTCTCACCGTTCCAGAGATGCGCCGTCTCCCGAAGGGGCTGCGCGCCTCTCAGCGCCAACGGGGTCCACACCCGCGACAACGACGAGGTCAACAATCGGGTCCCGTCAGCGCTGAAACGCACGGCAACCACCGGCCCTTCATGCTCCATCGGTTCTCCGATCGCCTCCCCGGTGCTTGCCATCCACAGCCGCGCCGTGCCGTCCTCAGACACCGTGCCCACGCGCTGGCCGTCCGGGCTGAACGCTGCAGAAAACACGCGCCCGTGGTGACGCAGGATGAGCGGGGTCGCTGAAGGCTCGTCGACGTTCCAGACCATCGCCGTCCTGTCCGCGGATGCCGTCACGACTCGACGCCCATCCGCGCTGAAGCGAGCCGTATACACCGGTCCGAGATGGGCTTCGAGCGTCTCGGGTGCGTCCTCGGGCCGGTCGGTCCACAGCCGCGCCGTCCCCTCTTCTCCCGCGGTTACGACACGACCGCCATCCGCGCTCAAATCGACGAACCAGACGCCTTGCGCGTGCCCCTCGAGCCGCCGGATGAGCTCGGCCTCTGCGCCTCCACCTGTGTCTCCTCCTGCGCCTCCTCCTGCTTCTGCCGTCCTCAGCGCCCAGAGCGCGGGAGGAGCGACGGAGGCAGCTCCGCCCTTCGCGGGGGACACGCCCCCCGACAACGTCACCAGCCGGGCACCGTCGTCGCTCAGAAAGACCCGGCCGATGCGTTCGCTGTCGAGAAGATCGACGCTGCTCACCAACTCGAGTGTCTGCGGGTCGCGAGCGCCCAGCTCGTAGGTGGGCCCCACGCCACGGCGTTCTTCCGGATGTTCCGTTACCGTCAGCACGTACGACCGATCCGGGTCGAAAGCGGCCCACAGGATCGAGCTGCCGGTCTCGTTTTCCGGCCGTTGCGGGAGCCGCTCTCCTGTCTTCGTATTCCACAAGCTGACGGTCCCGTCGCCGACGGCTACGAGATCCGCCGCGGCGCCCCCGCCCGAATCTCCGGAGGGGGCAAAGCGGGCAGATAGCGCGCCGTCGATCTGCAGCGGGGACGACATCGGTGAAGCCTCGTGCGACACCTCCCACGCGCGTACCGATCCGTCGTCGGAGATGGTGACGATCTTCGAGCCGTCCGGGCTGAACGCCGCTCCCTCTACCGGGCCGTTGTGCCAGATCGGCTCCACCGCCGGCGCACCCGACGCCGCGACCCAGACGCGCGCGCTGCTGTCGGCGGAAGCCGTGACGATGTACGTCCCGTCGGGGCTGAACGACACCGCATCCACCCGATCCGTATGTTCGAGCACGGTCGGTGCGTCGCGGCTGTCCAGCCGCCACACGCGAGCGGTTCCATCGGCGGATCCGGTGACGACGCTCCGCCCGTCGCCGGACATCGCCACGGCGCGAAGCTCAGGGTGCACGAGCGGCTCCCCATCCGGGGCGCCGCTCGTCGCGTCCCACATCTGTACGGTCCCGTCGCTTGCCGCGGTCAATATCCGATACCCGCTCGCCGACGGACGCGCGACGACCGCGATCACGTCGCTCGTGTGCGCACGGGCTCGCCGACCACCGGCCGGGTCCGCCAGCTCCGTACGTTGCGCTCCCGTTGGAAGATCCCAGACCCGGACCCCGCCGGAGCGGTCGCCGGTGACCAGAATACGACCATCTTCGCTGAACCCCACCGCGGTCACGGGACGGTGCGTCAGCGGTTCGCCCACGCGGTTGAGGGTCTCGGAGTCCCACACGCCTACGCCCCTTCTTCCCACCAGCGCGACCCATTTGCCGTCCGCACTGAAGGTCGCCGACTCCAAGGCGCCGAGCCGGTCGTCCTGAAACGGCTGTCCGACGGCCTGGGTCTCGGTATCGATCACGACCGCGCCATCGTCGCTCAACGCCACCAATCGGGCGCCGTCCGGACTGAATCGAGCGAACCCCACGCCCTCCGCCGTGCGGCCGGCGGAATCGCCGGACGCTGCGGCGTCCGCGCGATGAATCCTGGCGCCCTCGTTTCGGGAAACAGCGGCAACGGACTCGCCATCGTCGCGAAACAGTACCTGCGCCGGCTGAATCAACCGCGACTCCAGTCTCACGGAGACGATCCTGTCGGCTTCGTCCCGGAGGGCGACGGGCCGCGCCCAAACGCGGCGGGCGAGGAGGTTCGTAACCCAACTTCGCGCCGTCAGGTTGTCGGGGTCGATCCGCACGGCACGCGCGAGCTTGGCCAGCGCCTCCGCCGTCCGTTGAGCCGCAACGTCATTTCCGACGGCCGACAGGGTGATGGCGCTCGAGGCTTCGCGGTTTGCACGTCGTCTCTCGTCGAGAGCCTGGAACAACAGGAAGGTCACAACGAGAACAAAGACCGCCACCGAGCCCGCGATGCCCCACCAAAGGTGCCTCGCTCGCCTCTTCCGATCCGCGGCCGTACGGGCCTCCTGGCGCTCAGACTCTTCTTCCCTCACCCGGCGATCATTTCGACTTTGCCGAACGGGCTCGGCCAGCACATCGTGCGTCAGCTCGATGCGCGCGAGCCCTCGCGCTCCGCTCTCCTCCCGCCGCAACAAGCGCCGGGCAACGAGGCGCTCGAGGGCATCTGCCGAGACACCGGGCGAACGGAGAGCCTCCTCTTCCGCGACGCTGTCCCGGTAGCCGGATTCGGTGAGCAACTGCTCCTCGACGAAGAGCCGAAGTCCCGGGTCGGGGTTCCCTTCGGAGATCGTCCGCTCGTAAAAATCGGCGATGATCCTCGACCGACTGCCCGCGAGCAGGTCCTCGCCGATCGTGGCTCGACCCTGTGCATGGCGCTTGTTGTTCAGCTCACGGCAAAACACGCTGAGGATGGCCGGTTCGACCACCGACTCGGATCCTCCGGACTCGCCGGACTTGGCGGCGGCCACGAACTTGACGATCTGCTCGGCGACGCCCGCGTCGACAAGGTGGCCGCCACCCTGCACCACGTCGATGGCCTCGGCCGGGCTCATCCGTTCGAGCCGCAGGAAGTTATCCCGCAGTGAGGGCATTCGCGCCTGCAGCCCGCCGAGCTCGGCGAGGAAATCCTCCCGCAGGCTCAGGAGGATCTTGCAGGGCTCGCCTCTTGTCGCGAAGAGCAGGGCCTCGTCCGGATCCTCCTCGAAACGGCGGCTGACCTCGGCGGACGGGTGCCCGCTGACAAGGTCGGACAGGTCGGACACGAACGCATTGGCCCGTTCGATGCGTGTCGCCGTCGCCCGACCCTGCGTGAACATCTCCTCGAACTGGTCGAAGACCAGCAGCGGGGTCACGATGCGACGGCGCTCGTTCCAGAAGTGAGAGCCTTTTCGATAGAAGTACTCCCACAGCGTGTCACCCTCGCTTGCCGCCGCCGCCTGGACACTCGTCTCCGCAGCTATGGCTTCGAGCACTTGCTCTCGCAAGTCCGGGCCGTCGTCGGCATGTCGGAGTCGGACGTACACCGGCAGGATGCGCTCGGACCGCAGCGCCGGGAAGACGCCCGCGCGCAGCAGCGAAGTCTTGCCGAGGCCGCTCACGCCGTAAAGCAGCGTCAGCTTCGAGCGTCGGATCAGGCGAACCAGGGTCGCGATCTTGGCATCGCGGCCACGGAAGAAACTGCTATCGGCCTCACGAAACGAAGCCAGCCCCGGCCACGGGTTGTCCGCATCGACCGTTGCCCCCCGCTGCGCCGGAAGCTCGCGTTCGCTGTGCGTCATCGTTGATTTGCTCGCCGCCGCTCCGCCGCCTCGTAGGAGGCACGGACCCGTTCCACGAACTCCGCCGGCACCCGTCCGCCCGGCGCGTCTTCCCAATCCAGGCGGACGAATCGAGCCGGCAAGCCGTCGGCATCGTACGGAATGTCGTCGACCCTGATGGGGATGACGAAGGCCGCGTCCTCCCGCACCATGTCGGCCACGCTGCCGGCGTAATTCCACTCCTTGCGAAAAAAGCGTCTCTCTTCCGTGAGGCAGTGGCGTGACAGGAGCGGAATGAAGACCGAGCACTGGCTGATGTTCCGCATGATCTTGTCCTCGAAGACGTCACCCGAGAAGAGCTTCTCTCGATCGAACCAGACGTCGATGCCGGCCGCGTCGAGCGCATCGCGCACGGCCTGGGCTTCCGGTCGATCTTCGCTGGCATAGCTCAAGAAGACCGCTCCCGGTTCCATCGTCGGCGTCGCCGTCGGGGCCTGATCGGCAATCGGGACAGCGGCCGGAGCCACGGCCTCCCAGCGTCGGCAGAGCTCATCGACGAACTCGACCGGCCGGTCGAGGCGGAAGAACTCTGCCCGGGTCTTGAAGTTCTGCAGAAAGTCGAGAAGTCTCGGATTCCGGCGTCCGCGCGCGTCGACGATGAAGTCCTTCTTGCCGCGTGCAAGCAGGAGGCGGTCTCTCCTCGCGCCCCTGATAAGGAAACGCATCAGCCAACCCGGAAAGCTGCAGCCGATGAACAGAAGCGGCGTCTGGCTGAACTCGGTCAGCAAGTTGATCGGCCGAAAATCCGACAACAGCGAGTGAACGAACTCCAGGCCGTCCTCCTCGGTCACTACGTAGTCGTGCGGCGATGGAGACAACTTGCCGAGCAGGTGAAAGACGACGCGGTCCGTGTCGGCGAGATCATCCGGAAGATCAACCCGTTTGGTCGGGGCGTATGCCAGAACCTGGGTGTGCTGCACGCCGTCGAAGACCACCTCGTCGATGGCCCTCTGCAGGAACGGGTCGAACGTTGTCGTAACGAAGAGCTTGAACGAGCCGATGGACGCCAGCTTTCGCAGCGGCTCCGGAATCGGTAGCGCCGCGAGGTCCTTGCCGATCTTGAAGAGGCGGTTGTAGATGCGCTCGGGTTCTCCCCCGGCGGCCATGTGGCGCAAAGCGACGGCGTTCAGCGTGGGTCGCCCGGCCACCTCGTCGATAGGGACCTTCAGTGCATCGGCCAGCCGCCGCGCGAGCCAGACCTCGAGCTCGACCGTCTCGCCTCCGTCCTCAACGGTCACCAGGTCCCGGCCGATTATCGGAATGACCTCGCCGTCCTCGATGAACTGCAGAAGCTCGTCCCACAGCTCTTCGTCGGCATCGGAGTTGTCGGCAACCTCAGCACTGTCGACCGAAGCAGTGTCGCTATCGTTTGCGTTCACTTCACCCTTGCTCCCGGCCGCCAAGACGTCGGCCGAGCGCAAATCACGCTGCGTCGCCGACCTGAGGGGCCCGAATGAGGGGGCAGTATACCCTCGGGTCGACGCTCGCACCCGGGCCTGCCCGAACAGCCGCTTCGCCGTGGTAGCTTGTGCGGCCCGTCGACCGCAAGTCGAGGAACGTCTCCATATGCCCGACAAGTTCACGATCCATGGCAACCAGGAACGGTCCATGACCGTATCTCCACGAATCGCCGTCGCCATCGTCGTTGCCGCCATGAGCACACTCTCGTGTCGCGCAACCGGCACCGATGCCCCGCCACAGCAGCAGGCGCCTCCGACCGAGGCCACGCCGGAGCGACAGGCCCAACAGCAGGCGCCGCCCATCGTGCAACCCGGCGCGCCGGGACAGCCAAGCCGGGTGATCACCGCCGAAGCCGCGACCGATCTGTCGGGCGTGCAGCACACCGACGCCGACGTTCGTTTCATGCAGGGGATGATCCACCATCACGGGCAGGCCCTGGAGATGACCGCGCTGGTGCCTGGGCGGAGCGGCAGCGAGAGCATACGGTTATTGGCCCAGCGCATCGATCTTTCCCAGCAGGACGAGATCGGCATGATGGAAGGCTGGCTCCGGGCGCGCGGCGAGGACGTTCCGTCCTCGGAAGAGCGGGCGCGCGGCATGATGATGCCCGGGATGCTGAGCGTGGAAGAGATGAGACGCCTCGAGGCGGCCGCGGGAAACGAGTTCGACCGGCTTTTCCTCGAGGGCATGATCAAACATCACGGCGGCGCCCTGATCATGGTGGATGAGCTGTTTGCGACCACCGGCGCCGGCCAGGAGTCGACGATCAACGCATTCGCCTCGGAGGTCGTGGCCGACCAACGGGCGGAAATGGATCGCATGGGCGCCATGCTCGACGCGATGCGCAAGGAGCACTAACCGATGAGATTCGTTTCGGCTTGTTTCACATTGCTGTTCGTCGCGGTTCTGATAGTCGGCGTCGCCGGCGCTCAGCAGCAGGGATCTGCCGCGGGCCAGTCCGACCCACGCGCCGGATTGGCGCCCGGCTTCCGCGACGCGGGCGTCGCGGCGCGCAACATCGAGCTTGTGCTCAATCTCCCGAAACCCGACGGGTTTTTCGACCCGGAGGCGCCCGCCGGCCGACCCCGGCCGCAAGCTCCGCCGGCGCCGGCCGCAGACGCGGCGACCGGGCAGCCGGCCGAAGCCCCGCCTACGGCCCCGACGCCTCCGCCGGGTAGCGGCTTGAGCTACTCGAACACCGACCTCGCGTTCCGCGACGACTACCTGTTCATGGGCAACTACCACGGCTTCAACGTGTACAACGTCGAGGACGCGACGCGGGCCGAGCTGGTCGCATCGGTGGTGTGCCCGGGCGGTCAGGGCGACCCGTCGGTGTACGGCGACCTTCTGTTCATATCGGTGCAGGACACCCGTGCCCGGCTCGACTGCGGCGCACAGGGCGTACCGGAGCCGGTGAGCGCCGAGCGTTTCCGCGGCGTGCGCATTTTCGATATCAGCGACCTGCGTAATCCGGTTCAGGTGGCGGCGGTCCAGACATGTCGCGGTTCGCACACGCATACGCTGGTGAGAGACCCGAACGACGCCGACAACCTCTACGTCTACAACTCCGGCACCAGCGCCCCGCGCCCCGGCGAGGAGCTGGCCGGCTGCTCCGACCTCGATCCCGGGGAGGATCCCGACACCTCGCTATTCAGTATCGATGTCATCCAGGTACCGCTGGCCGCGCCCGAAAACGCCCGCATCGTGAGCTCGCCCCGCATCTTCGCCGACACTGCGTCCGGCACGGTCTCCGGGCTCTGGCAAGGTGGTGATCACGGCGTCGGTACGCAGAGCTCGCGCGAGACCCGCCAGTGCCACGACATCACCGCGTATCCGGAGGTCGGATTGGCGGCGGGAGCCTGTTCGGGCAACGGAATCCTCCTGGACATCTCCGACCCCGTGAACCCGGTGCGCATCGACCAGGTCGTCGACGAAGGTTTCGCATTCTGGCATTCGGCAACCTTCAACAACGACGGTACCAAGGTGGTGTTCACCGACGAGTGGGGTGGCGGCTCACGGCCTCGCTGCCGAGCGATCGACCCGCCGACCTGGGGAGCGAACGCGATTTTCGACATCGTCAACGGCAAGCTCCGGTTCCGCGGTTACTACAAGATCCCGGCGCCGCAAACCGAGCAGGAGAACTGCGTCGCCCACAACGGCTCGCTGATTCCGGTGCCCGGCCGCGACATCATGGTCCAGGGCTGGTACCAGGGCGGGCTTTCGGTTTTCGACTTCACCGAGTCGGCTGACCCCGTGGAGATCGCCTACTTCGACCGCGGCCCGGTGGATTCCGAGGACCTGATCTCCGGTGGCTACTGGTCTGCGTATTGGTACAACGGCCACGTGTACGGCGCCGAGATCGCCCGCGGCCTCGACGTGTTTCGTTTGACGCCCAGCGAGCATCTGTCGCAGAACGAGATCGACGCCGCCACACTCGCGGTATCCGGCGAGACCAATGTGCAACACCAGCAGCGCATCAGCTGGCCGGCTAGTCCGGTCGTGGCGCGCGCTTATCTCGACCAGCTCGGGCGTACCGCGGGCATCGATCCCGAGCGCGCGGCGGCTATCAACGCGGCGCTTGGTCGCGCGGATGCCGCCACCGGCGGCACCGACACCGCCCTCGCGGGCGAGCTCGAGACGCTGGCCACCGAGGTGCAAGCCGCAGCGGAGGAGGCCATACGCCACGACATAGCGCGCCTGCGGTCGCTGGCCGACACGCTGACCGGGATCGCAACGACGCTGCGCTGAGGGAGCGTCTCCTTGATATCGCCGGGCTCGTGGAACGAAACCTCTGCCCTGACCGCGACGTGACTCCGTAGACCGGGGCCTCGAAGTGAGGTGACCGTGGCGCCGCCGCCACCCGTTGACTCTCCCGATGCCCCGGCGGTGCCGGCGAGAGGGCACCACGCCGCTCCTCTCCGGAAGCTCTCCGCGGGTGGCGGCACATAGGCTGCAGAGGAGAGGCCCCCACCGTGAGTCTTGCGAATCCATCGTCAAGGGAGATACGAGAATGGTCGAGCTGAAGCAGAAAGACGACATTGTGCCCCTTTGCCCCCACTGCTCGGAGGCCCTCGCCGAGCTGTGGTTCCGGGAGCTCAAGAGCAGCCTCGGGCGACGCTACGTCTACTTCTGCTCCCGGTGCCGTAAGACCCTCGGCGTGTCGCACCGTAAGGGCTTCTGGATGGGGTAGCAGGCGCTTCCACGGACGCTTATGCGCTAGGGCTCAGGCCCTCGTTGTCAGGGAGTCCCCCGGAGGGGCACCATCCTCCGGCCCTGGACACTTCGCGAGCAAAGCCGGTACTCTCGGCGCACCTTGTCGCGGGCATATGCGTATCTAAATACGTAGTGATCCCTGTCCAGCCGCCGATCGGGCCGGCTACTGATCGCTTTGTGCCCCCTCCACCAAAGGAGCCGTAGGATGATGAAGCGCTTGCTTCCTCTCGCGCTCGCGGGAGTCTTGCTTGTCCCCGCCGCCGGTCTCGGGCAGGACTACCAGATGTTCGAGACGCAGTACCTGAAGGTCCTCCCGGGGCACGAAGCCGCGTTCGCCACCGCACTTACCGAGCACAATCAAGGGTTTCATACGGAGGGGGCCTTCGGCGCCGCCGTGGACTTCATCGTCACGGGCCCCTTCTCCGGTCAGTATGCCTGGGTCATGGGGCCGGCAACCTTCACCGCGCTCGATGCCCGGCCGACCGGCGATCCTCACGATGCCGACTGGAACAAGGTTCTCGCCCATGCGGAATCCCATACCAACGAGTACTGGCGGATGAACGAAAGGCTCTCGAGCCCGCTGACCGATGCCGAGGCCGCGGGCCGCCCGATCCTGCGGGTCCGGTTCTTCGAGGTTGCGAACAACGCGCTCTTCATCAAAACGCAGGAGGAGACCGAAGGGGTCTTCGCCGAGATGGGGGTAACCGGCCGGACGTTCTACCGCCGGCGCTTCCCACATCGTGACGGGCGAGACTGGGCGCTCGTCACGTCGATGGAGAACTGGGCCGAACTCGATGGACCCGGCAACGGGAACTTCCAGGAGACCTTCATCGAGCTTCACGGCGAGGCCGCGTGGGACACCCACCGCGCCGAGAGGGCCGAAGCGGTTGTCGGCACGCAGGACGAGTTCAGACAGCGCATCGCCGAGATGAGCGGAGTCGGCAACCAGTAGTCTGCAGCGCTCTTGATGGACCGGCACGGCCGCGTTCGTCGTGCCGGTCCAACAGCCTGCCTATCGCAGCCCACTTTCAGCTCGTTGTTACCTGTGCTCGGACGACGCCCCTGTCCGCGTCCTGCTGATCGGCCTCAACCGGCGAGCGTCAATCGAAACGCCACCATCTCCTGGCCGTTTCGAACCAGCAGCAGATCGTCGACCAGTACAGGGTGGTTCCAGGTCTTGCCGTTGATGGCGGGGACGAGCGCCAGCTCGGTGAACTGGTCGGGCGCGGCCGCGACGAGCGCCAGCTCACCGTCCTCCGTTATCGCCAGCAGAACGCTCTGGTCACGCAGCAAGACGAGCTGGCCGGTGCCGTAGCGCCCACCCTTCCACTTGCGCTCTCCGGTAGCGACGTCGATGCACGCGAGAATGGTGCCGTCGAAGCCGTAGGCGTGCCCGTCGTGGATGACGAAGTCGGAGTAGTACGGCTTCAGCCGGTTGGTCGTCCAGCGTTCTTCGGTCGCCCAGCCGCCGGGTCCTTGCGCGACGGCGATGCTGCGCAAGCCGGTACGCTCGCCGCCGCTGATCAGGAGGTCGCCGTCCGCGGTGAGCGCCGGTTGCACGATGCGGGAGCCGGCCGGCCATTCGTGCTCCCACAGCACGGTACCGTCGGCCGGTGAGACGCTCGTCGCCTTGGGTCCTCCCATGAGCACGATCTGCAGAACCCCGTCGATCTCCAGCAGGTGGGGCGAGCTGTAGCCTCCGCCTTGGTCAGGGCCCAACCATCGCGGCTCGCCCGTGACGAGGTCGTAGGCGACGAGCCTCCCGGAAGCGGCGATGACGACCATGTCGCCCACAACCAGGGGCGAGCTGGCAAAGCCCCAGCCGGGGATCGCAACGCCGCTGTCGGCGACGATGTCACGCGACCACACCCGGGCGCCGTCGTCGGCGTTGAGCGCGTTCAGGATTCCGGTCGCACCGAGCGCGTACACGCGATCGGCCCGCACGGTCGGCGTGCCGCGCGGGCCGACGCCGCCCTCGGACTCCCAGAAGCGCACCGGATCGCGATGCCGCCACACCGGCTCGCCCGTGGTGACGCTGTAGGCAGCCACGATTTCCTCCTCGCCGCGCTGTTCCTGCGTGTAGAAGAGGTCGCCGCGAACCGCGAACGACGACCAGCCCGGACCGATGGGCCGGCGCCACAGCTCTACCGGCGGCGACGTTGTCCAGTCGGTCTCGATGCGCACGCCCGGGATAGCGCTGTCGCGGTTGGGCCCACGAAAGCCGGGCCAACCGGGGCCGGTGTCCATCGTCGCGGCATCTGCACGCGTCGCCGGGGCCGGCGCCGTGGGTTCATCGGCCGCCAGCGCCAGAAGGCGCTCCTCTGCCGTTTGCGACCAGCGCCAGGCGAACTGGGAGCTGAAGCTGCCGGTAACGCCGTCGGTACGAACGAGCGTCCATACGCCGCACGCGATCACGATGGTCGCCACCATGGTGGCGCGACGGGTCGCGAGAGGGAGGCCCCGCGTCGCCGCCGCCCAGATCACCAACGCCGTCGCCAGGACGGGCAGCGCGTGGATGTAAAAAATGACGCCCATACCCGCGCGTGCGAGCGTGACGTCGAGAAACTGCCTGGTTACGAGCAGGGCGACAACCATCAAGGCCGCGCCTCCCAAACGCTCGCTCCACGGCGCCCGGCTGAAAAACAGCCACCAGAGGAAGACGAGCACCGCGCCCACGGCGCCGCCCATCATATCGAGCGGTATGGCGTCCGGGGCGAAGCGGGGGACGCCGAGCTTGAGCAGCCAGATCAGCACCACGAAGGCCACTGCGGGCCATAAGCGGAGGGATGTGCGTGTCGTTTCGTCGGTGGGTGTGGTTGTCATGGACGCCTACTGTGCAGCAGGGTCGCATGAGTAGCAACGGTGACCGTCGAAACGGCGCCGGAACCGTCCCCGCAACGCAGACGACTCTCATAACCCACCGCCGACGGCTCACGTGCCGCATTCGCCCCGTGAGAAACCTCACTCACGCGGTGCCTCCGGAAAGCGCAACGGTCTGTCCGACGTACTCGGGCGCGGAGACCGCATGGGCCAGAAAGCGGGCGACGCTGCGGCGCGAAACGCTCCATCGCTGCACCCGACCGTCGAGCGACGCGAATGGCTTGTGTGCATCGGCGCTGTCGTCCGTAAGGTGCACGGGTTGAGCGAGCACCCACTCCATTCCGCTGTCACGGACCTCGACCTCCTGAAGCTCGGTATCGGCGATCTGGGGCTTCAACAGAAGACCGAACATGACGCGCTCGAGCAGCCGCAGCTTCCCGCGGGTCTCGCCGACACCGTAGGAGCTTTGCACCACCAGACGGCGGACGCCGTGCCGGCGCATGGCGGCGATCACGGCACGAGTCCCCGCCGAGCGCACGTCCATCGGTGTGCGCGCCGCGCCGAGCAGGCGCACCCGCAGCGGGTTCTCGCTGATGCCGAGGGTTACCACGACCGCGTCGTGGCCGCGTACGGCGCGATCGATCTCGTCGGGGTCGGTGGCGTCGCCGTCGATCGTCGTCATACGCTCCGACAGCCCGTCCAGCTTGCTCGCGTGGCGCGAGAATGCGGTGACGTGGTGTCCCGTCTCGAGCAGCTCTTCGATCACGGCGCGGCCCGTTCCGCCGGTGGCACCGACGACCAAAACCTTGTGCGCGCTGCCCATCATCATTCGTGCGTCTTGCATCGTCCATCTCCTCGTTCGTTGGCTTGAGGGTGAAATCGAGTGTGAGTCCAGCTTACGCAGCACGATCAGGTGTATCTATGACATAAACGCCATAAAACTTGCTCAAACGTCCTACTGATCTGGACAGTTGGTGCTCCGTGGGGCACCCTTCCCGCATGACGACCGACGGACAGCCGCCCCGTATCGACCCGGTAGGCGAGGCGCTGCACTACCTGCGGATGAGCGGCGCGTTCTATTGCCGCTCCGAGCTGACCGCCCCTTTCGGCGTCGACATGCCGCCTCTGCAAGACACGCTGATGTTCCACATCGTGACGGCGGGCCGCTGCTGGCTGGAGGTTCCCGGAGAGCCGCCGCAGTGTCTTCAGCCGGGCGATCTCGGCCTCGTGCCGCACGGTCGCGGCCATCGGCTCGTGAGTGAACCCGGCCTCGCCGGCGTCGATCTGTTCGATCTGCACCGTGAGCTCGTCTCCGAGCGCTACGAGTTGCTCGACTACGGCGGTGGCGGCGCCCCCACGACGATGCTGTGCGGCGCGGTGAGCTTCGATCATCCGGCCGCCGCGCAGCTCGTTCGCCTGCTGCCGCCGCTGGTGCACGTCGACGCCTGGAGCGCGCCCGAAGCTCAGTGGTTGCAGAGCACTCTGCGCTTCATCGCCGCCGAGGCGGAGCAACTGCGCCCGGGCGGCGAGACCATCATCACCCGCCTGTGCGACGTGCTGGTGATCCAGGCGATCCGCTCCTGGATGAACAACGCTCCCGGCACCCGCACCGGCTGGCTCGGCGCCCTGCAGGACGAGCAGATCGGCCGTGCCATCGCCCACGTGCACCGCGAGCCCGAGCAAGACTGGTCGGTTGCCGCCCTGGCCGCCGAGTGCGGGATGTCGCGCTCTGCCTTCGCCGCCCGTTTCACACAGCTCGTCGGCGAACCGCCCATGCGCTACGTCACCCGGTGGCGCATGAACGTGGCGCTCAGCTGGCTGCGCGAGAGCGACGCCTCGGTCGCCGACGTCGGTCTGCGTCTGGGTTATCAATCCGAGGCGGCCTTCAGCCGCGCGTTCAAACGATCCACCGGAACATCGCCCGGCGCCGCCCGCCGCTCCCGGCCGGGCGCCGGCATCCCCGATTTGGAGCAGGTCCCGGCCGCGGTGTAGCTTCTCGCCATGAGCAGACTTTCGGTAACCTGCTGCTTCTTTCTTGCGTCGCTCGTCGCGCTCGCTCCGGCCTCGGGGTGCGGGGCTCCTACCCCGGTTCCGGAGCAGCCCGTGATGACCGTCATACAGTCATCCGTGTCGATCGGCGACCCTCACATCGCGAGCGACTCAGCCACCCGGAAGGGCATGCTGCTCACGATGTACGACGCGTTGGTGAGGCTGGACGAGGCCGGCAACTACCAGCCCGCATTGGCCGAGAGTTGGGAGGTCGATGAGGACGCCCGAACGTGGACGTTTCATCTGCGCACCGGCGTGACGTTTCACAACGGTGACGAGCTGTCGGCCGACGACGTGGTCGCCACGATGGGTCGGGTTCTGGATCCGGCCATCGGCGGGGCCTTCGGAACCCAGGGTGTGTACATCAGCTATCTGGGGACGGCAGATATCTCGGCTCTCGATGACGCAACGGTGAGAATCGTCACCGAGCAGCCCATGGCGGACCTCCTGGACCTGGTTGCCGCCATGCCCATCAGCCCCGCCGGCGAGTTGGATCGATTGCCGGCCGAGTATGTGGGCACCGGCCCCTACAAGATCACCGAGGCGACCGACACGCGGGTCGTCATGGCGGCCCACGACCGCTACTGGGGCGGGAACCCTCGATACGCGGAGATCCACTGGATCGCCGAGGCCGACCCGGAACGGCGCGTGGATGCGGTGTTGAGCGGCCAGGCCGACATCGCCTCGGGCATCGGGATCGACGGTTGGCGACGGATCACCGAGGACGGCGGGGCCCTGGCGCACGAGTGGGACAGCGGCTTGGCCATCATCTTCATGCTCAACGCGCTCGAGGGCCCGGCCCGTGACCAACGCGTCCGGCAAGCCTTGAACCATGCGCTGGACGTGGATGCGATCATCGCGGAGATCAAGGACGGTGCCGCGAAACGTCTCAACGGCTACCTGACCCCGCACCACCTCGGCTACAACCCGGACACTCCCGTCTACCCCTACGATCCGGACGTGGCTCGGCGCCTCCTTGCGGAGGCCGGTTACGAAGAGGGATTGACGCTGGTCTTCGACATTCCCTCGACGATGCCCGATGAGGCCCCCGACTTGGCGCGCATGATGGCCGACCAGTACAGCCGGGTCGGTATCACGCTGGAGATCGTCGAGCACGAGGACCGGGCTGCCTACTCGGAGATGGTGCGCGAGAAGAAAATCAACGACGGAGCGGCCTTCGACTCCAGTCCAAGGAGCACCTACCGCGTCTTGCGAGAGAAACTCCATTCCGGGCTGCGGGGGCCCTGGTGGGAGGGGTATGAAAACGAAGAGGTGAACGCCCTCATCGAGCAGGCCCAGGCGACCGTCTCCGACGCGGAGCGTCAGGCCATCTACCGGAGGATCTACACGATGGTCCGCGATGACGCCCCGTGGATCTTCCTCTATCGCCCCACCCGGTACTGGGGCGTCAGCTCGGCCATGCCGGACTGGAAGCCGAGAGCGGACGGGCTGCTCGTTTTTCCCTGATGGTGTAACTGCCCGAGCGCTTGGAGATTCGACCGCAGCGACACCGCAAGACGGTCCGTTGAACGCCCCCGGGGCGCGGGAAAATCAGCCCGCGTCGATGATGCGCTGGTACACGGGGCGCGCTTCGTTGATAGCGTCGAGATAGGCCTGTTTCGCCTCGGCGGTATCCCAACTGTCTCGGGCCTCGACGCGCTCCCACAACACATTGACGGCGTCGAGCAGAAAGCGCGCGTCCTGCGCGGAGGTGAACGTTACGCCGTCGCGGAGCACGTAGACCGGGCTGGTCTGGGCAAAGGGATAGTCATCCCCGACGAACTTGCTCGGTGAGCCGACGGCCCTGGCGGCGATCCAGCCGCTGCCGGGAATCTCGATGGAGACACGTTCGGTCCGCGCGAACCCTCCACGCGCGCCTTCCTGCACGAGCTCGTCGAAGGCGTGAACGACCTCGCCGTTGCCGATCAGCTCGATGTGGTCGAGCGGTACGATCGACAGCAGGTGGATGCTGACATCGAACGTGTTCGATGCCCCGCCTCGAGCCGGATCTCGGCCATCAGCAGCAGAAGCGCGGCAAGGCCTCGGGGGACGTTTCTCGTAGAATCCATCGAGCCACCGTGTTGGAGGTTTGGTCCGGCTCGCGAGTATACAAGGACGCGATCTTGCGGCCCCGAACAGTTAGCTCCT
This sequence comes from uncultured Acidobacteriota bacterium, assembly GCA_964430745.1. Classification (GTDB taxonomy): domain Bacteria; phylum Acidobacteriota; class UBA890; order UBA890; family UBA890; genus CBDCGW01. The sequence goes on from CAYSHI010000281.1 coordinate 18,621, forward strand.
GCAAACTCTCCTCCGCGATCGGGAGCAGCGCGGCAATCTTCGACCAGGCCGGCGCGCCGGAGAATTCACCGAAAGATCATCGCGTCTCTACCGGAGCTCCAGGTCTCTCGCGGCGTCGAAGAAGAAGTACGTCGACGCGGGCAAGATTGCCGTCGCCCCGCCTCCGCAATGGACGCCACCAAGCATGTCCAACACGTAATAGCCAACATCGGCAAGCTCCAGATCCACGGCCGCGTCGAAGCCAAAGTAGGGGGCTGCCGGACTCAGCACGGGGGCCCCACCCATGGCGTGAACCCCTCCGAAGCCATCCAGGACGTATCCCGCATCGCGCGATGCCAGTTCGAAGTCCTTCGCGATGTCGAAACCGAACAGCGGGGGCGCTGGGAAGATCGGTCGGGCACCACTGGCGGCGTGAAGCCCCCCGAAGTAGTCCAACAAGTAGTATCCGTTGCCACTGAGCTCCATGTCTCGCACCGCATCGAAACCGAAGTAAATCGGTGTACCCGAGACCGCCCAGGCGCCCCCGAAGGAGTGCACGCCCCCGTACCCGTCGAGAAGGTACGCGCCGCCGCGCGCGGACAACTCGAAGTCTCTCGCGACATCGAAGCCGAAGTACGGCGGCCCCGGCGTGAGAGGTGGCACCCCTCCCGCCGCGTGAATGCCGCCGAGGCCGTCGAGCACATAGGCTCCGTCACCCTCCGTTTCCGCGTCGCGGGCGATGTCGAACCCGAAATAGGGCGGAGCCGGCGAGATCGGTAGCGCCCCCGGCCCCGCGACGTGAAGACCTCCATAGAAGTCGAGTACCAACGCCCAGGTGCGCCGTTCGAATACGTAGGCGGCACCGGCCGTGAAAAGCGGATCCCCCGGACCGCCATCTTCACCCGAAGCACCGACGATCGCCGTGTCGCCCGAAATCGCCAAAGAGACACCAAAAAGATCACCCTGCTGGGATTCCGAAGCAACGAGCTTCCTGACCTCTCCCCAGTTGCCTGCCCCACCGTGGTTGAGCGCGAAGAGATAAGCCGCCCCCGAGTCGACTCGAGGGTCTCCGAGCCCTCCGTCTTCAAAGAGCGCAGCCCCGAGAAACCTGTCGCCGAAGATCCCCACGGCTTCGCCGAATTGGTCGCCCGTCTGGGAATCCGACGTCATCAGCTTCTTCGTCTGGCCCCACCCGTTCGGGCCCGGGAGATCGCGCCTGAAAATGTACGCCGCCCCGGCGTCGGGTCGCGGATCCCAGGGACCACCGTCTTCGTATGGCGCCCCGACCACCGCCTTGTCGCCGGAGATAGCGACGGAGGCGCCGAAATAGTCGCCAGCTTGAGCATCCCACGGCATCAGCTTGCGGATCTCCCCCCAGTTGTCAAGACCGCCGTAGCCGCGCTCGAAGATGTAGGCAGCGCCGCCCATTGTGTTCGGATCGCCCGGCCCACCGTCCTCGCCGTACGCACCGACGATCGCGGTGCCTCCCGAAATCGAGACGGAGCTCCCGAAGTAGTCGTACCCCTTGGCATCCGACGCGATCAGTTTCTTTACCTCTCCCCAGTTTCCGGGTCCGCCCTGATTACGCGCGAAGATGTAAGACGCTCCAGCCCAGAATCGCGGATCGCCCGGCCCACCCTGTTCAGCCCAGGCCCCGACGATCGCGTGGTCGCCGGAGATCGAGACGGAATGGCCGAATCTGTCATCTGCCTGCGCATCGGAGGCGACGACCTTTACGACCTCTCCCCAGTTGCCGGGGCCACCCCGGTCGCGCTCGAAGAAGTAAGCCGCTCCAGCCCCAGGCCGCGGGTCTCCGGCGCCTCCGTCTTCATTGATAGCACCGACGATGACCACGTCGCCCGAGATCGCTACCGAATAGCCGAAACGATCGTCGGCCTGTGCATCCGAGGCAATGATCTTTCTAGTCTCTCCCCAGTTACCTGCGCCACCGTGGTCGCGTTCAAAGATGTAGGCCGCCCCGGCGCCGGGACGCGGGTTCCCCGGACCCCCGTCTTCGTAGAACGCCCCGACGATCGCGGTGTCGCCCGAAACCGCGACGGAAGCTCCAAAATAGTCATACCAACCGGCATCGGAGGCTCGCAGGACGGTCCCCTCGATGAAGGGATCGATCGTCACGGGATACGTCGCTGCGGCGTCATCGACCTCGATTCGGATTCGCTCGTCGGAGGCCCACATGCTCGCCGGCAGGCGCCTGCCGACGCTGTCCCAGGCAATGAGGCCTCTGTAGTGCAGTGCTACCGCACCATCGCCTGACGTGAGCAGGATCGATTCGCCCGCCACGTCCTGTCGGATCTCGAGCCCGGAGGCTCGAAGCTGCAACACCAGCGGCTCCTCCGAAGCCTGCCCAGCCGCCGGCGCCCGTGCGACTGTAAACCCTTGCTCCAGGCCTGCTCTTTCGTTGACATACCACTCGGTCAGCTCACCACGTCGGTACTCCACCCGCCTTCCCTCGGCGATGGGTGCGGCCTCCTCGACGGGAGCGAGGTTGCTCTCGTAGCCCAACGTCTCGAGCTCCAAGTTCCACTCCCACACACCGGACGCATGTCGGGCGGATCGCACTCTTACGCCGTCTTCGGCGAAGAGAGCGAGAAGTCCATGCGCCGGATTGCTGGCCTCGTAGACTGCCGCGCCGTCGACGACAGCGGCTCGCACGGCGTACTGGTCGGCGTCGATGCCCTCTATCATTCGTTCCCAAACAGAGGGCGGAACGTCAAATGAGCGAGCCTCATTGCCGGGCTCACTTTCAGCGCGTTGCGGATGCCACGCCTCCGCTGCAACCATCGTTGGGCTGGCGCCTGAAGCACCACCCGGCGTCAGCATGGAGGCCGACGCTCCAACGATGAGTAGAATCGCTACCGCCCTGCAACAATGGCTTGGACGCATGACTCGCACTCTCCCCTCACGCCCCGGGAGGATGCTGAGTCATTAGGCCCCTATTAGGAATCGTACGGGAAAGGTATCGGGCAGCCCCAGGCTATCTGACTCCGCGCGGCGATCGTCTAATGCACGAGGCGATCCGAACCGGGCTCGTCAGCTCTCGCGCTCGAAGCCCTCGTGGGCGAGCTCCACCGTCTCGATGAGCACGTCGTTGCCGTCGGCGTTCAGGTCCGACGCCTCGTACTTGACCACCCACGCCTCGCGGATCTGAAAGGTGACCCGGTCCTGGCGCGCCTCATCAAGGACGACGATGCGGACGTTCTTCCTTATGATTTCGCCGTCCATGATCGCCTTGCGCCACTCCCAGAGGGCCATCGAATCGGTGATCCCGCGCTTGAGCGTGACGTTGGCAACCTTGTTCAAGCCCGGCAACTTGCGGACGATCGATTGCTTCTCGTTGCCCTCCCGATACTCGACGACGTCGGTCTCGGTGCTCAAACCACTCACCTCGCTGAAGCCGGCGGTGTCCTCTCCGTCGATCTCCACGCGAAAGCGGACGTTACGCAGCGGATCGTTTCTCGACATGGTGCTTTACCCCCTCTGTTCGTTGCGTTCCGTCAGACTCCCTTGCGGGGCGCTGAAGCTCCGAAGGCTCTCCTCATGCATCGGCTACGTGCGCCGGAAGCTCTCGACGCTCAACTCCAGGCTCTCGATGACCACGCGGCTCTTCACGGCGCTCAACGGTGACGTCCGGTAGGCAACCGGCAATGCGCCGGTGAAATACCAGCTCGTTGCCGGTTGGCGGTGCTCGTCCAGAAGCACGATGGAGCCCGACCGCGCCTGCGGCGTCCCGCTCACCACCTCTTGCCACCAATCTTCGAGGTCGGTGCCCTTCTCGACGCCGCGCTTCAGGACGAGCGGGCCGTAGCTGACGCCGGCGAGGATCTTCTGGGATTTGGAGCTTCCGGCCTCGCGATACTCGATGTACCGCGCCCGTTGCTCCGGAAGAACGACTTCGCTGAAGCCTGCCACCGCCAGCTTGCGGATCTTGACGATGAAGTTGAAGCCGAGGAACGGATCTGCTCGAGGGCTCACGAGCTCATGCTCCCGCCGGGCGGACCCGGCCGAGATCGGCGTAGATACGCAGATCGTGACGGATTTCGCCGCTACGTCGCTTACCCTGCGCGTCGGTGTACGCGAGCGTCGCGACGATCTCCTTCGGCTGATCGCCGCGGAAATACGCGTCGCCGGTGTCGAGAAAAACGGAGATCTCCTTACCGGGAGCGAAGAACTCGATGTTGCGAAAGACCCGCATCTTCGACATCGGCTTGCGGCCGCCGAGCCCCCGGATCTCGGGATCGAATTTCACCGAAACCCGGCGAGCCGGCTGATCGCCGATGTTCCGCAATTGGATAAACAACAGGTCGTCATCGAAGACGAAGTCGACGATGACTTCGAGGTCGAAGACGCGGGGCCTCGCTTGCGGCATCACGCTCACGGACTGGTTAGGGGGCGACGGCGCCGGAGTCTACCACCGTTCCTCCCCAACCGGGCTCGCGTCGAGCTTCCGGGTTCTGCGCCCCCCGGAGACTGAATCCCGGAGGCGATTCTCAAGAGCGCGGCTTGAAGATTTTCTCGCCGGCCTCGATGGCCAACGGCAGCCGATTCTGTTCCGGTGGCAGCGGGCACGTCGCGTAGGGGGTGAATACGCAGGGCGGATTGTATGCCCGGTTGAAGTCCACGAAGGTGTAGCCGTTCTCGTCGGGCGCGTCGATCCAGAGAAAGCGGCCGCCGCCGTACGTCGAGTGGCGGTTCGTGAGGTCTCCGAAGGCGGTAAAGAAGTTGTCCGGATCGTCGGAATCCTTCCAGGTATCGAGGCGGTAGATCTCGCCATCGACGACGAACACCACCGCTCCCGGCGATTCGCTCTCGCCGACGGTGCCGAGGATGTTCGGAATCATGATGGTCTTCGGCTCGTCGTAGGGCTCGAAGCGGGCGTCGAGCCGCCAAGAGCGCTCGACAGGGAACATCTCGATGCGGTCGAAGTCCGCCAGGATCGGCGACAGAGCGTCCTTGAGACGCACCGCGAACTGGCCCTTGCGCCGGATGACGTGCCAACGCAGAGGACCCCACGTCAGTATCGGGAACGGGTCGGCTTCCTCGCCTTCGATACGTGGCGCCTGCATGACGACGGAACCGGCGACCCGCTCGCCGTCCACCGTGTTGATCTCGAGATCGGCCGCCGGCTCGAAGCTGACCGTCTCACCGCTGACGACGAACACGCCGACCGCCGGGGGCGTTTCGCTGGCCGTGTAAACAAGGTCGCGGGCCTGATCTGAACCGAACGAGTTTTCACCCTCGTCAAGCCACATGAGCCCGACCAGCGAGAGCCACCCGTCAGGTTCGTTGAGTGTCTCGCGCCGCCGGGTTTCCCACTCGGCAACGTCGGCGGCATGTTCGACCGCCGTGACCGGTGGACCCTCCGGAATGTCCACGGCGGCCGCTGGATCCGACGAGCAGCCAGTCGCCAGCAGGCCGGACCCGACGAGGACGAGGCACAACACGCGCGCCCGAACGTTCCGGACCGGACACGGGCTGTCTGAGGACATCGTCTGTAGCTGGGGCACCGGCTCCGCCTCCTCGCCGTTGGCACAAGCCCGCAGGATACCTCTAACCGAGGCGATCACGTCCGGATGTCTGTCGGCCACCCCACGGTGGAAGCCGTTGATTGCTATTGACTCGGCGTGTCCCCACTGTGCAGCTTGACGGACCTTGGGCGGTTTCGTCGCTGCCTCGTCGGCCTCCGCTTTCATCGCCGCCCGCGGACCACGCACAAGGCCTGGCTGTTCGGCATGGTGGTGGTGCCCGAGTGCGGGGGCCAGGGCGTCGCCGAAGACGGCGGCTAGCGGATGTATCCCAGTGCCCGAAGGCTGCGAAGCTCTTTTTCGGTATAGAGGGGAGACTGCCCGGGCGGGGGGGCGACCGGGCCGGTTCGCTCCATGATCTCCTCCAGGGCGTCACGCATGCGATCGACGATCTCCGGGTGTTCGTCCGCCACGTTCTCGGTTTCCATGGGGTCGGCGAGAACGTTGTAGAGCTCGTATTCGACCCCTTGCATCATGCCGCGGTAACGCGCGGAAGGTACGTAGATCAGCTTCCACTCCCGGTCCTGAATCGAGCGCAGGAACTCCTCTCGCTTCAGCCCCCCTTCTCCGGCCTCCTCCACGACCCATTGTTCCGTGTATTCGCTCTCACCGAGGAGCACCGGAACCACCGATTGGCCGTGGAACACGTCCTCCGGCGCATCCCAGCCGAGAAGGTCGAGGGCCGTGGGCACCAAGTTGAGCAGGCCGCTGGGGTGGGAGATTCGCTTTCCGGGGTGCGGATTGCCCGGCCAATGGATCACCCATGGGATCCAGCCGCAGGCGTGGTACGGGAACCAGCCGTGCTCGAAAAAGTACTGGTGTTCGCCGAGGCTCTCGCCGTGGTCCGCCGTCAACATGACGACCGAGTTCTCCAGCAGTCCGAGGGCCTCGATCTCTTCCAGCAGCACGCCGATCTGCTCGTCGGTGAAGGAGATCTCGCCATCGTAGTTGGCGGTGTACCAGCCGGCCTCGGATTGGCCGCCGTTCTGGCTCCAGTACTTGCCGGCGACGCCGCCGTGGAAGTTCTGGTCGTCCTCGTTGAGCCGCAACTCCGTGCTGTCGTAGTGGGCGTCGTTGAAGTACGGCTCGGCGAACTCCGCCGGTGGGTTGTAGATGGTGTGCGGATCGACGTAGTGCACCCAGAGAAAGAAGGGGCCTTCGACGGCCTGCTGGCGCAGCAGGAAACGCGCGTGAAAGGTGACGCTGTCCGCCCGGTTACGGCGCTCGTTGCCGAACGGAGACTCGACCTCATAGGTTTCGATGTAGCGGTCGAACCCCTTGCCGAAGTTGGTCGACGCGCCGAGCACGGCGTTGGAGACTACGGCGCCCGTCGACATGCCGTTACGCTGGGCGATCTCGGCAAGCATGAGTTGATTGTCGCCCACCCAGAGGCCGCGCGAGGCAAACATGACGCCGGTGCTGTGTGGGTAGCGGCCGGAGAACATCGACACCATGCTGGGCGCCGTCTTCGGCCAGGGTGCGATCGCCCTGTCGAACGTCGTCGCGTTGCCGGCAAAGGCGTCGATATTGGGCGTCGTCGGACGGGGGTAGCCGTGCAGGCTCATGTGGTCGGCGCGTAGGGTGTCGACCGAGATGATGATCAGGTTCTGCGCGGGCTCCGGCCGGGAATCTCCGCATGCCAGCGAAGTCGCCGCGAGCAGGGCGATTGCCGTGAGGCGCAACACGAGCCCGCTGCCTGTCCTCTTGAAAAAGCTCTCGCCGGTCACCATGGCGGGAGTCTAACAGGACGCCTGCGGGCCCGGACCCGAGCGTGTTCCTCAGGAATTGGGGAGGATCACTGACGGAGCCCCTGCGCTACCAGGGCTTGCAAGCCGGGGTCGTCGCCAGCCTACGTGGAACCGTCGACCGGATTCAACGGCGCCGGGGGCGATATGGGCGAGATATCGTTGCTGGCCTGCAGTGATCACCGCTGCGCCGATGAGGCGTTCAGTCAACAGATTCCAGGCGCCGGAAGCACTGTTAGTGCGCGGAAGTGACGAAAGCGGAGTGTGTGCTCTGGTTTTTCTCAGGAGCCGGTTGACAACAGAGAACAGTCACCTCAGGATCGGTGCCTGATGTGAGGAGTTCAGGCCGTAGCGCTTGGGGACCACACGATGACTCGGTGGCATGGCGCGCGACCGAGATCGAGGAGGCGCTATGGATCGCCGGGTTGTTTTTTTCGTCGCCGCTCTCGCGGCTTTTTTCTTTCTCGCCGAAGCACAGGCCTTCGCCCAAGACGACCCCGATGTGTTCGTCTCCGCAGGGCCGAGCAGCGAGATCCTACTCGGATCTGGCGGCGTGGATCTCGACCTGTTCTTTACGGCCAAGGGCGGCTTCAAGCCGGAGGAGATCGCCCTCGCCGGCGATGGCAAGCTCTACATTTGCGACTCGTCGAGCAGTCAGATTTTCCGTCTCGATCCGGCGAGCCAGAGTCCGGAGCTGGTGACCATCTACGACCGCAGCTCGGCTGTGTCTCCCAACGATCCCGAACAGCCCAAGGGCTGCACCATCGCCGGTAACGACCTCTTGTTCTTGTCGCGCAACGGCCGCGGCGGGAATGCCAAGACCGGCCTGTGGGCGATCAAGAACGTCGTCGCTCCGGTCTCGGGTCAGCCCGCGCTGCTACTCGGTCTCGATTCCGTCGGCGGCATCAGCGGCGAGAGCCTCGCGGTCAACTTCGACGGCCGCGTGTTCTTCACCTTCGGTAATGAGGTGTGGGTAGCAACGCCCAGGCCGAACTCCGGCAGGATCGACGACGAGAGCGACTTCCGGATGTGGGCACCTACTGCCGCCGAGGGCTTCGGCATCGCTACCAAAGGCGTTCCCGATGCCTTCGGGGCGTTACAGACGCAGGTGTTCGTCGCCGCCAAGTTCAGCGGCATGATCGAGGTGCTGCAGGAAACGATCCGAACCGTCGAGGATCCGCCCGGGATCTTTACGACGGTGCGCGAAGGCACCAAGGTCGGCTGTACGGACATCGACGTCCCCAACATGCCGAACGCGCTCGAGTTCGATGGTTCGGGAGATCTGTGGCTCACCACCTCGGAGCAGTCCAGCGGCCGCCGCGGCGCCGTTTACGAGATCGACGCTCCGGTGTGCGCTATCCCGCCGTCCCCTCCGGGCCTACCTCCGGCCCCACCGGTCCTCCGCGATGGCGATCTCAGCGCCGCCGTGGGCATCGCGCTGACGCCCACGGGCTCCGAACCGGTGACTCTCGTGTTTCCGCCGAATTCCGAGAAGTCGAACACGGCGAACCTGTGCAACAGCACCTTCAATCTCGACCAGGTCGCGTCGCTGTGCCAGAACACCTGGACTGTCTCGTGTCGATTGATGCCGCAGGCGGAGTTCGCCGCCCGCACGCCGATGTTCCCTCTGGTCGGGCAGGACTTCTCCGCCACCGAATGCGCGGATTTCCCCGGTGCCAGCGGCAACTGTACGGAGATCAGGATCACCCAGAGCACCACCGTCAGCCAGTGCACAGAAGACGACATCCTCAAGATCCTCGCCAACTGGCAGTTTTACTCGCTCTCCAGCTTCGATCATCCGGGGTTGCTGTATTCGCCGGGTAACTTTGATCCCCTCCCGAAGGACAACCCGTTCATCGAGAACATCCTCGTCGACTACGACCCTGTTCCCGTGCCCACCGATCCGCTGGATCCGCGCGCCACCGGCAGCCGCGAAGCCTGGGGTTCAGGCATCGTCGTGGTGGACAACGCGCCCAATCGACCGCCAACGGCGGTGCTGACGGTGACGCCCGCGGTCGCCCAGTGCAGCGAGACGGTGACGCTTAACGGGATGGCGTCGTTTGACAACGACTGGAACGTAACCCGCGAAGATTCGATTACGCGTTTCGAGTTCGGCATCGATGATCCGACGCTTCAAGATCCGGTGCAAGACGGACCGCTCTGGGAATACCCAGCGTCGAGCTTGGCGAGCGGGAGCTACACAGCCTACTTACGGGTGTACGACGAGGGCTGGCAGTCGGTCCCCCCATCCCCGCTGCCCAGCGCTATTGTCGACGTGCCTTTCACGGTGGCGGAGGCGGCACCACCGTCATTTTCGACGGTGCCCTACTTCAGTCAAGCCGGACCGCAGGCGACCATCGAGTCGGGTTCGTTCGCCACCATGTGGCCGCCGAACCACGAGATGGTGCCGTTTCTGATCGAATACGCGGTTGACGCTGGCGGTTGCGCCTTCCAGTGCGAGATCGTCATCGAGTCGGACGAGCCGGAAAACGGCACCGGTGATGGCGACATTGCGCCCGACTTTGAGATCACCGGGGAAAAGACGTTCAACCTTCGCTCTGAGCGTGCCCAGAACCAAAGCGGCCGCACGTATTTCGTCACAGTGAAGTGCACCGATACAGCGGGTAACGTCACGGAATCGTCGCCGATAACGGTATTCGTACCCTCCAACCAGTAGTTGGACCTTCCCGCTGCGAGGCGGGCTCGGTCAGCGAGAGCCAGGCTCCTCAAAGCCTGGCTCTTCGTGTTTGTAGCCACCACGGACGGTCGTACCGACACTGTAAGAGTAGGACCTTCGGGTCCAGCTCTCCTCGCGTCTCAGTAGGCCCGCCCGAAACGCGGAGAGGCATTCTCTGACTCTTAGTTTCGCTGTTGCCCGTTGATTGACTATTGCGCGCCGGCTGCCGCGGCGTCGTACATCGCACGCAAGTCCTCACGCCGCAGCGGGTCGCCGTTGCCGGATTCGGTCTGGATCTCGTCGAGGATGCTGACCACGCGCCCGTAACGACGCGTAGCGGCCGCGTTGTCGCCCTCCGCCGCGTCGATGCGCGCGAGTGCGTAGTAGCACTCGGCCTCGAGGGCGCGTAGCTGCAGGCGCTCGCTGACGTTGAGGGCGGCCTGCACCTCGCGCCGGGCGGCTGCCACGTCGCCGGTGGCAAGCAGCGCCTCGGCGTGCCGCACCCGGGCGCGCGTGGCGATGTAGCGCAGCCCGAGCGCATCGGCGTCGGCAGCGGTGGAGCCAAGCGAATCGACTACTGCCGCGACGTTTCCGCCGTTCAGCGCGATGCCGTCGAGATGGAGCCGGGCGACGAGCGCCTGCTCGCGATCGCCGGCCAGATCGGCCTGCTGCCGCGCTTCCTCGAAGGCGGCACGTCCCTCGTCCGGGCGACCGCGGTAGAGGAAGTTGACACCCTGGAAGTTGAGTGCCTGAGCGACCAGGGCGGGGTTGCCCATGTCGCGCGCCAGCGCCAGGGCGGCGCCGAGGTCTCCCACGGCCTCTTCGATGGCGCCATCCTGTGCCATGGCCATGCCGTGATGAGCGGTGACGATGAAGCGCCAGTAACCTTGCTCACCGCTGCTCTCGAGGGCGGCCACCGCCTCGTCGAGAGAGTCGCGCGCGGCGCCGAACCTCCCCTGATAGCCGAAGATGGTCCCCGTGCCGACACGCGCCCAGGCGACGCCGAGGGCGTCGTTGATCTCGCGCCACTGCTCCAGCGCACCGATGTAGTAATCGAGCGCCTCGTCGAACTGCCCCAGGTTGGTGGTTGTCTCGCCCAGGTTGTAGAGCGTCAGACCGAGCTCGTCGGGGATGCCGTACTGCTCGTGAATGCGTAGCGCCTGTTCCAGGTTGGTGAGCGCCTCGCCGTAGTTGCCGCGTTCCATGTGGACGGCGGCGATGTTGTTCAGGCACAAGGCCTCGTCGAGCTCGTTGCCGATCTCACGCTGGATGACGAGCGAGTCGCGGTAGCTCTGCAGCGCCTCCTCGTCGCGCCCCATGTCGAGATACACGTTGCCGATATCGAGCAGGCTGATGCCGATGCCCTCGCGGTCGCCGATCTCGCGCCTCAGGTCGAGGGCCTCGGAGTAGCTGGCGAGGGCGTCATCCAGACGGCCCAGGCCGAGCTCGACGTGGCCGATGTTGGTCAGGTTGGCGGCGATGCCCCCCTTCTGATCGAGGCGCCGGTTGATGTCGAGCGCCTCGCGGTACGTGCGCAGGGCCTCCTCCCCCTCGCCGAGGCGCCGATAGGTGTTGCCGATGCCGTTGAGAATGCGGGCGCGTGACTCGTCGTTGTCGAGGGTCAGACCGAGAGCCTGGTTGAAGTGAGTGAGCGCCGCCTGCGCATTGCCACGACGTACTTCCACGCGACCCATGGAGTACAGAGCTTCGACGTAGTTGGGGTCGTAACGCAGCACCGAGTCGAGCTCGGCGTACGCTTCATCCAGCGCACCGGTGTTCTCGTAAAGCCCGGCGAGGTTGAAATGCAGCTCCGGGTCTTCGGGAGCGGCCTCGAGCAGACGCTCGTACGCGGCGATGGCCTGTCCCTGATCACCGAGCAGGCTGTAGTGACGCGCGGAGATCAGCAAGCGCTCGAAATCCGGCAGCCCTTCGGCAAGCTCCATGGCGGTGCGCGAAGCTTGTTCGGCCTCGCCGTCGAAACCGAGGTTTGCGTGTGTCTGCGCGAGCTGGGAGAAGGCCAACGCGAAGTCGGCGTCGGCCTCGGTAGCGGCGTCGAAACTCGTGAGGGCGTCAGCGTAGTTACCCTGGCGCGCGAGCTGCAATCCCTCGCTATAGAAGCGCAGCGCATCGATGGACGGGGAAGAGGGCGTGAACGACGCGGCTTCGAGGGCGCGGATAGCCTCCCCCGACAGCTCCAAGTTATCGCGCACGCCGGCCGCCAGATCGCCCACCGCGGCGAGTAATTCCGATTCGGTCGGCGCCGCCGCCGACAGTGAGATCTCCGTCTGCCCCTCGATGTCGTGCAAGCGGGCGTCGATGCGTAGCTGGTCGCCTGCCTTGACGTACTGACCGACGAGAATCTTGTCGGCGTTGCTGAAGTTGCCGAGCTGGGTGAGCGTGGCACCGTCGAAGGTGGAGCTCGGGTCGAGCTTCAGATCGCTGAGGATCTGGCTGATCCGGTCGACCGAAACCGTGCGCAGCTCGGCGGACTGGCCTACGTCGGAGCGCAACATCTCGGCCAGACTGGCGCCGAGCCAGTCGAGCGACGGATCGCCCGAGGCGTTGCGGAACGGCACGATGGCGAGCGACAGGGCATCGGCCGCCGGGGCGACCGCGGCTTCGGTCGAGGGCGTCGAGCGGCCGTCGAGTGACAGCGTCCCGGTCGCCCACAGCGCAACGAGGCCGACGGCGATGAGGGTGGCCGCGGCCGCCGCCCATAACGTGCTCTTCGAGGTCTTCTTGAGCACCACCGGCAGCCTTTGCGTCATCGAGTGGTCACGCGGGCCCGAGCGCGACTCGAGGTCCTGCAGGATCTCGCGCGCGTTCTGGTAGCGCAGATCGGGCTCGGTCTCGAGGCAGCGGACGACCACGCGGTTCATGTGCTCGGGGACATCGGGGTCGAGGGTTATCGGCGGCGGCGCCTTCTCCAGCGTGCGCTTGACGATCATGCCGTAGGGCGTCTCGGCCTGGAACGGCACATCGCCCGTGAGCAACTCGTAGAAGATGAGGCCGAGGCTGAAGATGTCGGAACGAGGATCGGTGGCTTCGCCCTTGGCCTGCTCAGGTGACATGTAGGCCGGCGTTCCCAGCATCTCGCCCGTACGCGTCATTCCGGTGACGTCCATCGAGAACGCCACGCCGAAGTCCATCACCTGGGCGCGTCCCTCGGCGTCGATCATGACGTTCTGCGGCTTGAGATCGCGGTGCACGATGCCGTTGCTGTGCGCCGAATTCAGCGCCCGGCACACCTGCACGATGACGTCGGCGGACTCCTCGGGGGTCATCTGCGGGCCGTCGACGATGTACGACTTCAAGTCGCGCCCCTCCACGAACTCCATGGTGATGAACTTCAGGCCTTGGTCGGTACCGAGATCGAAGATGCGCACCACGTTTTCGTGGGTGACCTTGCGGGCCATGACGAGCTCGCGCTTGAAGCGTTGCAGGACCTCGGGGTTGGCGGCCAGATCGGGGCGGATCAGCTTGATGGCGACCTTCCGCTCGAGCTCGATGTCATCGGCCTCGTACACGCTTCCCATGCCGCCTTCGCCGAGCAGGCGGACGATCTGGTAACGCTGCTGCAGAAGGAAGCCGCCGGGAAGGGTAGAGGCGACCCCGGGAGCGCCCGCCGGCAGCGACCAGCCCGCTGCCATCGCTGCGGTGGCGTCGCCCATAGAGGCGCCCGGGGGAGTTGCAGCGACAGTGCCATCTTCGGCGAGGTTGGTGCCGCCCACAAGGGTCTCGTCGTCGCCGTTCGCCGGCGACCCCGGAGCGATCGTCGCGTCGTCCGCGGCAGTCGAGAGCGGCTCCTCGATGGCACCATTCGGCGGCGCTTCAGAGATCAGATCAGCTCCACAGCTCACGCAGCGCGCAACTTCAGCGGAGTTCTCGCTCCCACACGCAGGGCATTTCATGGACGCCATCCGGACGATTGGGCGGGTGCAATAACGTTACACCGAAAAGCACGGGAACAAGGGGGGCCCTCGTCGCGAGTCGCAACTTCGTCAGAGCAGCCAGCACGGCGCGGGCCGTCGTGCGCGACAATGAAGACTCGACGGACGAGCCGCGCAAAAAAGGGCGGCGGCCGTCGTTCGCCGTCAGAAATGGTATTCGTGGCCGGCGACGCCGATCTGCAGCGACTCCACGTCGAGCGCCAGGAGCTGCTCCACGACCCGCTCCCGGTGCCCCGGCTTGATGTGCACGGCCACTAACTCGACGGGTGAAGCGAGCTTGGCGGCCTCACCTCGAAACAGCGACGGCGTCAGGTGGGCCGCGACCCCCGCCAGCTCGGCCATCTCTTCAGGAAACGACGCCCCCAGGAAGACTGCTTTCATGTTCGGCTTGCCGCGTGCCACTTCCCAGATCCTCTCGGTCGGCCCGGTGTCAGAGCAGAAGACTACCGTGGCGTGGTCGTCTTCCACGATGTAGCCGAACGTCGGCACGACGTGGTCGACGAATACCGGCGTCACGCGCAGGCCGTTGGCCGCGACCGTCTCCTCGGATTCGAGACGCTGCATTCGCACGAAAGTCTCGCCGTCCCTGTCGAGCTGCAGCAGATCGGGCCACAGACGCCCGTTGAAGATGTCGGTGCGCAGGCAATCAAGCACGTGGGCGTGACCGTACACCGCCACCGCGTCGCTTCGCTGGTCGCAGGCGTTGGTCACCAACATGGGTAGCGAGCAGACGTGGTCGGCATGGCTGTGGGTCAGGAAAACGTGACTGACACGGGCTTGCTCGGGCGGCTGGCCGTGGAATCCGACGCAACCGGCGTCGATCGCCACCGTGTCGTTGATCAGGAAGCTGGTGAGAAACTGGGTGTCGCGCGGATCATCGAACGACGACGCCAGGATGCGGACCCTCACGGAAGCGATCCGTCTACGTCGGTGACGTCGCCGACACCGGGGGCTCCGTCCACGGCTTCCATCCCCTCGTCGCCATATCCGGTCAGGGAAAAGACCCGGTCGGGTTTGTCGAAGCCCTTGGCGTGGATGCGTCCGAGGTCTCGGAAGCGGAACGAGGGCTCCGCCACCATCTTGGTGGCCTCACACGTCAGAATACGGCCGGTCTCCTCGGTGGCGAACTTCTCGATTCGGAACGCCCTCACGACAGGCTCGCCGACCATGGACAGGCCGGTGGGGTGATTGCCCCCGAACGAATCGATCACGACCAGACCGGTGGCCAGCGCCCAGTCCATGCCGAGCGCGAAGCCGGGGACGTTCCAGCATCCCGTATCGACGGCGAACCGCCGCACGTGCTCATCGAGGTGGACGGCGGCGCGGCAGGCGGAGATCACTTGGCGAGGATTGTCAGCCTTCTCCCAGAAGGCGAACAGCGCGTCACCCTGGTATTCCTTCACCGTGCCGCCGAGTTGGGTGACTTCATGCGTCAAGCTCTCGAAGAGCCGCGCGACGGAGGATTGCAGTTGTTCCGAGGGCGCGCGCCGCACCAACACGGTGTAGTCGCGAATGTCCCCCACCAGAATCGTCGCAACCGTCGTGCCGGGCGCCCCCACGGTGGCCTCATCGAACGACACGCCGTCGCGAAGGTCATCTCCTCCCAGCTGGAATCGGAGTTGGTCTCCCAATTCGAGCGTCTGGCCGATGTGTATCTCATGCTCGATGTTGGGAACCAGGCGGCGACCTTCGACGCGGGTGCCGTTGCGGCTGACGTCACGGATCCAGCAGCGACCTTCGAGGGTCTGGGAGATGAAGCAATGGCGACGCGAGATCTTCCGGTCGCTGATCAGCAGCTGCGCGGGGAGCGCCAGTCGGCTGCGGTGGTAGCGGCCGATCTCGACGCGGTCGAAGAACAGGAAGCGACGCTCTTTGCCGTCGAGCCGGGAAGTAAGGTATTTGGCCGGCACTTCGGAAGGGACGGGGTCCGTGTAGATTATCGTCGCCACTCGATCGTCCTCGTCGTTTGTTGATCAGGGGTCGCCCGCCGCATCCCCGCGCGCGCCCTTGAGCTCAGCGATCTGATTGCTGAGCTCGCGAATTCGGCTCGACATCGATTGCACGATGCGAAACGCGACCGAAGGATCCTCGGCGATCTGCCGCATGAAGTTGCGCTTGTCGATGGTGAGGGCCCGCATCTCGCCCAGAGCGCGAACAGTGGCCGAACGCTTCTCGCGCTCGAACACGGCCATCTCGCCGATGATTTCGCCCTCGCCGGCGACCCTCACCCGTGTTTCCGTTCCGCCCCGCTCGACCAGAATCTCGGCCTGACCCTCCTGGATGACGAACATCGCCTCGCCGACGTCACCCTGGCGCACCAGGATCTCGCCGTCCTCGAGCACCCTTCCCAAAGCTCCTGTTGTCATGAACCCGTCCTCGTTGAGCTTGGTGCGCGGCGGGCAACGGCTGCTACTCGTGACGGCACCAGCGACCTGGCGAGGCACCACCCGAGCCGCGCGATGAAGATCGGGTGCAACGTGCGCTTGAAGATGTCCGTGTAGGGTGCGCTGCCCGAAAACATGTCCCACATCACGCTGCTCATGCGCGGCGCGGGGCCCCCGTTCGTCTGTTCCTCGCGCGTCATACGCAATAGCGCCCGGCGTGCGAACTTGTAGCTTTGGATCTGCCGCGTGAAGGCGAAGGTGATCTTGCCGACGCGGTTGTCCTTGGTGATGCGATCGCATGCCGGCCGGAAGTGCCCGGCAAACGCCTCCTCAGAAACACCGTTGAACACGGCGGTGCGGGCGGCGGCCTTCGCCGTGCGGTAAGCGGCGCCAATTCCGTCCTTGTAAAGCCTCGCGACGCCGCAGTCGCCGATGAACACCAGCCGGTCGCCGTACGGTTTGCGTGCCCCCATGACATTGATGCGGGGCTGGCACTGGCAGGAACGCTCTTCGACCTGCCACGCGGGAGGCATGACCGCACGGACCTCCGGCGAGCCCGCGAACGCATCGATGAGATTCTTGTCGATCTCATCGCCCAGCAGGCACATGGTGACGTAGTCGCCCTTGGGAATGAGCGCGGCGAATTCGAGCCGCGGGAGGTTGAGCAGAAATACGTGCATCGAGCTGCCGAGCGCCTCGCTGATGATCTCTTCGCCCAGGTAGTACTCGCGGATCAAGGTCTTGGTGGTCTCGGGGCGCTGGTAGCCGATGTCCATGGCCTCGAAGAGCTTCAACGCCGGTGAGTTGACCCCCACCGCGACGGCGAGCAGATCATAGCGACGACAGAAATTGTCCTTGGTCTTTACCTCCGGACGTCCGTCCACCCAGGTGACGTCGACGGCGCGGTCGTTGACAATCTGGGCGCCCCTTGTCTCGGTGAGCTTCTGGAGATGGTGGTCGAAGCTGCCCCACTTTCGCTCCGCGATGTCGCGCGGGCCCGGGCCGCGGTACACGGCGGCGATGCGCATCTCCTGCAGCGGCGTCTCGATGCGCACGCTGCCGACATCCGTGTGCAGCATGTAGGAGTCGATGCCGCGCTGCACGACTGTCTCCGGAATGTTGATCCCTTCAGCCGCGAGGTTCTGGACCAAGGACTCGGAGACGATGCCGCCGCACATGTTGCAGCCGATGGGCGCCGGTCGGTCGAAGTCGCGAGGCTCGAACACATCCACTGCGACCTGGATACCGACGCGCTCAGCCATGTCGAGCAGAAAGGTGGTGAAAAAAGAACCCGCCGGACCGCCGCCGATGACGCCGACGCGTGATCCGTCGTCGAGCAGGAGGTCATCCGACCCTCGATCTTCCGGCGTGAACTGCGGCCAGGTCGTCGAGTTGGCGTCTGTCATGGTCCCCTTTTCATGGCTCGCCGAAGGTGCTCGAGTGGGATGGCGGCCCGTCGGTTCAAATACGATTCCACGACGGATTTATCTGATTTACGGTCCCGCTGTCAAGGCCGGCACGTAAAGCCCTGTGATATGCCGCGCATCATTGACGATTGAGCTCCACCAGGCGGCGATCGAGCGCCAGAAAAACGCGGTGGATCTGGCGCCTGTGCTCGCGCGAGAAATCCAGCACCCGCGACAGCCCACGCAGATACCAGGGGCGCACCGCGAGATCGATCGAGTAGGCGATGCGGGTCGCGTTCCCGGCGGCTTCCATCGTCCACATTGCCTCACCGACACAAGCGCCGCCATCGTAGAGCATGGCGATGCGAGCATTGGGCTGCAACTCGGTGACGACCGCGGTCCAGCTCACCAGGACGGCATGACCGAAGCGGACCCGGGTTCCGACTCCGACCGGATCGGACCCGAGCATCCTGAAGGACAGAAGGCGCGGCCACCACTCACCGTACGCCGGAAAATCCAGCAACACCGCGTAGACGTCCTCCACCCGGTGCGGCAAGGCAACTTCGTCGCGCGCAACGACTCTTGGCATCGCCGTCTCGGCACGGGGCGGGTTGGAGGGGAGACAGAACTCTGACCCCGAAGGCTTCCCAGCAGTATAGAGCCCGGGGACGGCGGCTCAAATCGGTCGGCAGGGTCGAGAGGATTACCGCGACGGGCACAAACGCTTCAGGATCCGAGGCGAACTCGGCGGGCTGACGCTACTATCGACAGCGGGATTCCCAAGGAGGCCTGAAAAATGGTGCGATTGGCGCTTCTGTTTGTCGTGTTGCCGATGCTGGAGTTGGCAATACTGATCGAGGTCGGGAGTCGAATCGGCACGCTGTCGACCATCGCGATCATCGTGCTGACCGGCGTTCTGGGCGCGTACCTGGCCCGGCGCCAGGGCCTCGGTGTAATGCGGCAGCTTCAATCCGAGTTGGATCAGGGTCGCCTCCCGATGGACCAAGTCGCCAACGGAGTCATGATCCTCCTGGCTGCCGCGGTGCTGGTCACGCCCGGCATCTTGACCGACGCCTTTGGCTTCCTGTGCCTGATACCGGCCACGCGCAATGCGATTCGGAAGTTCCTCTGGGCCCGATTCCGGCGGGCCGTCAGCCGTGGCCAGGTGACCGTGTCGTTCCACAGCCCAGGACGGGCGCACCCCCGATCCACGGAGCACCCGGGCGAATCGGACACTCCACCTGCAACCTCGAGGCCGGAGCGTCTGTCGGACGGGAATGACTCCCGTTAGCGGGTGCTGAAGAACTCCCGGGAGTTCTCAAGCCCTGTCAGGCCTCTCGGCCAAGTTGAATTGCCGGCGATATCTGCGATGAAGCGAAGACCACGGTCGCCTCTGATGATCCTCAGGGGCCGGCAGGCAGCGCGGCCCCGCCGGCCGTTCGTCCTAGCCTTTTTGGGCGCCGTTTCCATAGAATCGGGGTATGTCTACTTCGTTTGCGCAGCGCGTATCGATTCCCGACAGCGTCATGTTCCGGGAGCTCGAGGGCGAATCGGTAATTCTCGACCTCGACTCCGAAAGTTACTTCGGTCTCGATCAGGTCGGCACCAGGATGTGGCAGCTTGTCACCGAGGCGGATTCAATCCAGACCGCATTCGACAATCTCCAGGAAGAGTACGAGGTGGAGACCGACAGGTTGCGGGCTGACCTGACCGAGCTGCTCGAGGTCCTGCTGGCCCGCGGCCTGATCGAGTTGGCAGATGGCTGATCGGGTGACGATCGACCGCACTTGCGCCGCGCCCGGATGCCGCGCACCGCGTGACCGATTGCTGACGACCCGCCTGATGCTGCTGCTTGCCGCATTCGGCGCGGGCCTCAGGCTGGGCGGGTTTCGACGTGCCTACGGCGCGGCGAGACGGCTTTCCGCGGCATCCGTCCGGCGGCCTCGCCGCGGCTCGCGCACACCGCGGCAGATCACCGACGTCGTCATCCACGTCAACCGCCACGTTCTGCCGCACCAAAGCAAGTGCCTCCTCGAGTCGTTGACGCTCTGGTACCTGTTGCGCCGCAACGGCTACGATGCCGATCTCGTCCTCGGCGCCCGCACGCTCCTCGGCCCACTCGAGGCCCACGCCTGGGTGGAGCTCGATGACAGGGTCCTCAACGACGGACCACACGTCCGCCAGATCTACGAGCCGTTCGAGCTCCGCGGCGTCGCGGCGAGAACAGAGGCGAGGTGAGCGGTTTCGTCGCCCTCGCCGACGCACACGGGCAATCGGTCGACACCCACATCCTGGAACACCTGACCACCGCGATGGCCTACCGCGGCCCGGACCGGCACTCGACCTGGGCCCATGAAGACGGGAGCATCGGTCTCGGGCACGCCGCCTTTCACACGCTGCGGGATCCGGCCGAGGCGGCTCAGCCTCTGGGCCTCGAAGGCAGGCTGTGGATCGTCGCCGATGCCCGCCTCGACGATCGGCAAACGCTCATCGGTCGACTCGGCGGCCACTTGGAGTCGGCTCCCGACGCACTTCTCCTACTACATGCCTACGACACCTGGGGGCCGGCGATGCTCGGCCGACTCCTCGGAGACTTCGCCTTCACGATTTGGGACACCGCCAACCGGACACTCTTCGGCGCCCGTGACCACTTCGGCGTCAAACCGTTCTATTACGCCGCGACGGGCCCAGCCTTCGTTGCCGGCAACACCATCGAGAGCCTGCGGGCGCACCCACAAGTCTCGGACACGCTCGACGACTACGCCATCGCCGACTATCTGCTATTCGGTCACAACCGGCACCCCGAGCGCACGTCGTTTGCCGACGTCCTCCGCTTGCCCGCCGCACATTCACTCACCTGGCGAGCATCGACGGGGCCGGTGATCGAACGCTATTGGCGCCTGCACGTCACCGAGCAGCTTCGCCTCGGCCGGGAGGAGGAATACGTCGAGCGCTTCGACGAGCTACTTGCAGCCGCCGTGGAGGATCGCGTGCGCGGGCCCCGCGCCGCCGTCCTGATGAGCGGCGGCCTGGATTCGACCGCCGTCGCCGCGGTGGCTCTCGGGGTCATGGCAGAGCGTTACGAGAGCTTCGAGCTCACCGCATCCACGGTTTCCTACGCCGACCTCATCGACGACACGGAGGCCGATCACGCGATGGAAGTCGCAGGAGCGCTCGGCATTCCGATCCATCGCGTTCGAATGGACGACGACCTGACCGAAGATCCGTGGGGAGAAACCGCGTGCTGGAGCGCCGAACCCAGCGATCAACCGGCCTCGGCGCGCGTCGGTCGCTGGGTGGCCGGACGGCTTTCGGATGCCCGAGTGGGCTTCACCGGCCAAGGGGGTGACCCGGCCCTCCACATAACCCCCGTGGACGCGATGCAGCGGGCAGTCGACGACGGCTGGGTACGGACGGCCGCGGCAATGGCGCGGCACCGGCTCATGCAGGGCCGATGGCCGCGGATCGGGCTACGCACGCAAATGCGGCGCCGGCTGCGCCGCCGCACGTTCGAAACACCCGACCCGTTTCCGCCGTGGATCGCTCCCGACCTCGTCGACCGGCTCGACCTGCATCGACGTTACGAGGCGTTCGCTTGCGAGCAGCTCGATAGGACGGCGATTCGCCCGGAGGCCGAATACCAAACGGCCGGCCCGGAGTGGTCGTTCATGCTCGAATGGTACGACGCCGGCATGACCGGATTCCTGGTGGAGATTCGCCACCCGTTTCTCGATGTCCGTCTGGTCGAATTCTGCCTCGCATTGCCCGCGATCCCGTGGCTCGCAGAAAAGCACATCCTGCGCCGAGCCATGAAGGATCGCCTCCCCGCATCGACGCTGTCCCGACGCAAGGCGCCCTTGAGCGGATATCCGCCGCATGAGCTCCTGATCGCGCGTTCTCGGGGGCCTTTGGGGCTAGCATGCGACGAATCGCTTCTGGCAGAATTCGTAGACGTAGACTGCTTCAAGACGCTCGCAAGACGACCCGAACGGCTGCACGCGTGGGAATATGGGTTCGTGACCCGGCCCCTCGGCCTCGCCTTGTGGCTGAATCGACTGGAAACAGGACGACGTCCAGGAACGGAGGTCTCAGGTGGATCAGGGCGCTACACGACCACCGAAGAAGCTCTACCACACGCCTGAGCTGCGTGAGTACGGCGATCTTCGCCGGATCACCGAGAGTACGCCGGGTCAAAAGGGAATGCCCGACGGGGACTTCATCGGCAAGCTTGGCCTCAAGTCGGTGGGTTAATGCCTGTGTATCGGGCCTTCGGGCTCGTCCTCGAAGCCGATCGAGAAATCCCCGCCCTGTCGGGCGTCGAAGTTGCTCCCCACGAACCCGCCGATATCACCGTTGAGCTCGCCGGTGCGGTTCAGGTTGGTGACCCGGAAACCGGCGGGTCTGCTTGGCACCAGAGCGGTCCCGACGATGTGGGGCACGTCCTTCGGGTAACCAGGTTCCCCACCGGTGGCTTCCGTTTCGCCTACACGGACGGCGTCGAGTTCGTCATCGCGCCGGACGGTAGCTCCGTGCGGGCCCACTGGCCCGACGACCTGACGCTCGCGGACGCGGTGGAGTATCTTCTCGGCCCGGTTATTGCTGCCATCCTGCGGATGCGAGGCGTCGTCTGCTTGCACGCGTCCGCCGTCGCCACGGCCGACAACGAACGTTGCTTTGCCCTGATGGCTCCGGGGGGGGACGGCAAGTCGACAACCGCCGCGGCCTACGCGCGACAAGGGCTCGGCGTGCTCACCGAAGACATTTTGGTCCTGGAGTACCGCGGCGGTGAATTCTGGGGCGTTCCCGCCTACCCGAGGGTCCGCCTGTGGCCGCCGGCCGTCGATGGATTGTTCGGGTCTCCCGAAGCCCTGCCTCGAATCACGCCCCAGAACGAGACCTGGGAGAAGCGATATCTCGACCTCGACGCCCCCGCGTTCGCGTACCAACACACGCCCCTTCCCCTGGGCGCGATCTACACGTTGGGGGGCGAGGAGACCTCGCCGCCGACGCTGCAGCCTCTCCCCGCCTCCGACGCTTTGGTCGCGCTCATCGGCAACGTCTACTCACTGTCGCGTCCGACGTCGGAGCAGCGTGCTCGCGAGTTCGCGTTTCTCGACCGCGTCGCGCGAAGCGTTCCGGTCAAATGTTACCGTGGCCGCTATGGTTTCGAGCACCTGAGCGATCGGTGCGCCTTGTTGCACGCCGACTGCATGGAGACGACCTCTGCTGCCGCGCCGGCCTGAGAATCTCGGAAACGCTTCACGCACGGTCGGCCTGTGGGGCCGGAGAGCATGAGCCTTTACAACATCGCGGCGTACGGGAACATGATCGCCGATCGGCCGCGCTTCGAGGCTTATCGGGACGCGCTGCAGCGCTCGGTTCGTCCCACCACCACCGTGCTCGACATCGGCACGGGGACGGGTATTCACGCTCTCATCGCCGCGCAACTGGGCGCTCGTCACGTGTACGCGATCGAAACGGACGATGTGATCCAGGTGGCACGCGAGATCGCTCGAGACAACGGACTCGAGGATCGAATCACCTTCATCCAGGAAACCTCCAACCGCTCGTCGCTTCCGGAGCGTGTGGATCTGATTGTCTCGGACATGCGCGGCAACCTTCCCTTGTTCAGCCGCCATATCCCGTCGATCGTCGACGCGCGGGA
>CAYSHI010000282.1:0-14867 GCA_964430745.1 uncultured Acidobacteriota bacterium
GAAATCCGTCAGGTTGCGCACGCGGCCCTGGATGATGTTTCCCTCTTCGTACTTGTCGGCGATGAGGCGCCACGGGTTGGGCTCGGTCTGCTTCATGCCCAACGAGATGCGGCGGTTGTCCTCGTCGACGTCGAGGACCACGACATCGACCTCGTCGCTGACTTCAACCAGCTTCGACGGGTGCTTGATGCGCTTGCGCCAGGACATCTCGGAGATGTGGACCAGTCCCTCGACGCCCTCTTCCAGCTCCACGAAGGCGCCGTAATCGGTCAGGCTGACGACCTTGCCCGGTATGCGGGAGCCGGCCGGGTACTTCTCGGAGACGCCCACCCACGGATCGGGCATGCGCTGCTTGTAGCCCAACGAGACGCGCTCACGCTCGGGGTCGAAATTGAGGATGACGACGTCGATCTCATCGCCGATGCCCAGCAGCTCCGACGGGTGCGAGATGCGGCCCCACGACATGTCCGTGATGTGCAGCAGACCGTCGATGCCACCGAGATCCACGAAAGCGCCGTAGTCGGTGATGTTCTTGACCACGCCCTTCATGATGTTGCCGGCTTGCAACTGCAGCAGCGTGTCCTTCTTCTCTTCGGCACGCTCTGCTTCCAGCACGATCTTGCGAGAGACGACGACGTTCGCACGACGCTTGTTGAGCTTGATGACCTTTACGCGAATCTCTTCGTTGACCATTGATTCGAGATTGCGCACGGGGCGGATGTCGACTTGCGAGCCGGGGAGGAACGCACGGACACCGATGTTGACCGCCAGACCACCCTTGACGCGATCGACCACCAGCCCGGTGATGATCTCGTCTTCCTTGTAGGCGTCTTCGATCTTGCCCCACACCTTCATCTTCTCGGCCTTCTCGCGCGAGACGACGACGTTGCCTTCCTTGTCTTCGCAACGCTCGAGCAAGACCTCGACCTCGTCCCCCGCGGCGACCGAGATATTTCCTTCGGCGTCGGCGAATTCCCCCGCGCGGACGATGACTTCAGATTTGTAACCGATATCTACGATGACCTCGTCCCCCGAAACTTCGAGAACGCGGCCCTTTACGACTTCGCCTTCAACCAACTCTTGAAGGCTCTCGTCAATGAGTTGCATGAGGGTCGCTTCGTCGAGCAGGTCCTCATCGGAGAGCTGGGCGGCGGCTTCCTGCACCACCACCTGCTCTGCCTCGCTCGACTCGACCGCAGTCTTCCCCGGCATGGTGATTGGGTCCTCCATCAATGACCTCGGAAACGCCCGCACCTCGGGCGCCTGTCAGAATGTGTAATCGTACGGCCCTCCCGGGCACGTGTCAACGCGCAAACCCCCGCAAATAAAGGCACTGTGGCCGTTGTGCGGGGCGCGACCCGCCCGCCGGCCGCCGCCCGCCGGCCGCCTTCGGAGCGTCCGTCATACGGCATCTGGATGGGAATCCCCGCCGATGGCGTCGAGCATCGCTTCGACGCTTTCCTCGACGGTCTGCCGGCTGGTGTCGATGTGAACGGCGTCTGCCGCCGCCCGTAACGGCGATACTCGACGAGTGCGATCGATGCGGTCGCGCTCGCGCACGTCCTCCACTACGCGGGCTCCATCGCTGGCCTCGCCTAGTTGGGCCGCGCGCCGCGACATGCGGGTCGCTTCGTCGGAGGTGATGAAGAACTTGTGGTCGGCGTCAGGGAGCACCACCGTGCCGATGTCCCGGCCTTCGAGCACGCCGCCGCCGCGGGCGGCGCTCTTCTGCCGGGGAACCATCCAGGAGCGGACTTCTTCGATCGCGGCAACCTTCGCCGCCGCCTTGCTCACCTCCGGATCACGCAGTCGGTCGGTGACGTCCACGCCGTCGACGCTGACGCGGAAATCGTCAGGATCCGGGTTAATGGTGAGCTCGAGGCGAGCGAGACGCTCGACGACCTCCTCGGCGGACTCCAGCCCCGCCTCCGCCACGACCCAGGCCACCGCGCGATACATGGCGCCGGTGTCCACGTACGGCAACCCGAGTCGCCGCGCCAGAGCCCGGCCCAGCGTCGACTTGCCCGAGCCGCTCGGCCCATCGATCGCGATGCGCAGCTTGCCGCTCATGAAACCGTCTCGGTGCGCCGTCGCAGGGCATCGACCTCGTCCGCCGACAGCTCGCGGGCTTCGCGCGAGCCGAGGTCGGTGAGCGTCAAGGAACCGATGCTCACCCGCGTGAGACGTTCGACCCGGTGGCCGATGTCGCGAAACATCCGTCGGATCTGGTTCTTCTTGCCTTCCCTCAGGACGACGCGGAGACGCGTGAAGCCGCGCTGGTCGGCTCCGGCCTTCGAGCCCGTTTCGCCCTCGATGCGTTCGATGACTTCGATCTCGCAGGGCATGAGCCGCCGGCCCTCGAGTTCCGCGCCACGGCGCAATGTCGCCAGATCCTCGCCCGCCGGCAGCCCCCCCACGACGACGTCGTAGACCTTGACGGCTCCGCTTCCCGGCCGCGTGATCCGTTGCATCAGCGCCCCGTCGTTGGTGAGCAACACCAGGCCCTCGCTGTCGAGATCGAGCCTGCCCGCCGGGTAGAGCCGCTCGCGAACCCCCTCGGGTAGAAGGTCGACGACCACCGGTCGCCCGCGATCGTCCCGCACGGCGCTGAGAACACCCGGCGGCTTGTTGACGACGAAATAGCGAAGGGGCTCGGAGGCAAGCGGCTTGCCGTCGAGAGTGATCAGATCGTCGGCGGGATCGGCCGCCGTGCCGAGCTCGCGCACGATCTCGCCATTGACCGCGACGCGGCCATCGGTGATGAGGACCTCCGCCTTGCGCCGCGAAGTAATCCCCGCCGCGGCGATGATCTTTTGCAACCGTTGAGCCGCCACGTCGCCCTTCAGCCCTCGAGCAGCTCTTCGAACTCTTCCGGATCCGGCAGCTCGTCGAGGTCGCGGAGTCCGAAGATCTCCAAGAAGTGTCGCGTCGTGCCATACGTGAAGGGGCGACCGACCGCCCGCTTCCGGCCGGTGATGCGCACCAACCCCTGGTCGCGCAGCGTCCGCAGCGACGCCGAAGGATCGACGCCCCGCACCGCGGCGATCTCCGCCTGAGTGACCGGCTGTCGATAAGCGACCACGGCCAACGTCTCGAGGGCGGCGACCGAAAGCCTCGAGGGCTTCTCCACCTGCCGAAGCGCGCGGATCCAGGGGTCGAACTGCGGCCGCGTGCCGAGCCGCAGGCCACCCGCGACCTCGAGCACCTGCAGCGCGCTGCCGACCTGCAACAAACGGTCCGACAGCAGGATCGCGGCCCGCTCCACCAGCATCGCCGATGCGCCCGAAGCCCAGGGGCGCTCCTGTTCCGCCGCGACGCCGGAGACAACACCGACGATCTCTTTGACCGGCACCGGTTCCTCGGCGGCGTACAACAACGCCTCGAGCACCGGCACGACCCGCGCCGCGATGATCTCGTCGCTCACGTCCGCCAGCGGCGAGGATTTCGACGGGTCCGGCTCCGCAGCTTTCGGTGCCGCCGCGTCGGGATCTGCCGATTCCGGGCTCTCCGGGTGTGCCGCTTCGGGACTCTCCGCGTCTGCCGTTTCCGGGCTTATCGCGCCGAGATCGCCTTCTTCTGAATTCACTGGGGTTGCTCCAACATCTCGACGGGAAACACCACGATCTGGCCGAAGGAGGCTTCCTGAAAGGCACGCGCCTCGCCGGAGCGGATCAGCTCCAGCAACGCCAGGAAAGTGGCGATGAGCTTACCGCGCGGGTCGCCCTTCTCAAAAAGCACGTCGAACGGCAGCGGCTCGCCGTCCCTCAATCTCGTTCGCAGCACCTCCACGCGCTCCGAAACCGGATATTGGTCGGCGCTGACCGCGAACAACGACGGCGCCTCCAGGTCCGTGAGCAGGTCACGGAACGCGGCGACGAGCGAGAACAGGTCAGCTTCCACGACCTCGGTCCGCTCGGCGGCAACGCCGCCGGGGTCGGGCTCACCGCGAAACCACACGGCTGCGACCTTCGCCTCTCTCGTGCGCAGGTCACGGGCGGCAATGCGCGTCACCTGGTGCTCGACGAGCTGCTCGAGCAAAGCCTCTTCCTCGGCGGCCAGTTGGTCCGCATCTCCTGCCACCGACGGGCTGGGCAACAGCGCCTGCGCCTTTAATCGGATGAGGCTGGCGGCGACTTCCAAGAACTCGCTCACCGGCTCGAGATCGATCTCCTCCATGAAGCGGAGCAGCTCGAGGTACTCGCCGGTGATGCCGGCGAGCGGCAGATTGCGGATCTCCATCTCGCGCGTCCGCACGAGATGAAGCAGTAGATCCAGGGGTCCCTCGAAATCCCCCACGTGAACGCGATAACGGTCGTCGATCACCGGTTCGGACATCTCGACAGGCTTCTGGGTCGGAGCGGTTTCAGGCAGCTCACGGGAGGCACGGTCATCGCGGCACGAACATGGAGGCGGCGCGCATGAAGGGATCGATGAATTTCCAGAGCACTCCGGAGAACATCAGCAGAATGAGAATGAAGAACCCGTACGGTCGCAGGGCGCCATAGGCCCGTGCCGCATCGCCGGACAGAAAGCGCGACAGCACCCAGGAACCATCAAGAGGATGCAGCGGAATCATGTTGAAAGCCGCCAGCAACACGTTGATGTACACGGTCATCCGAAGTACTTCCAAACCGATCGGCGCCCATGTCCCACCCATTTCCGTGGCCACCCGCAGCGGTTGCCATGCGATGTTGAGCAGGACGATGCCCACCGCCGCAAGGATGATGTTGCTGATGGGTCCCGCAGCGGCGATCCACATGTGGTCTCGTTTCGGATGCTGCAGGTTGGCGGTATTGACGGGTACCGGTCGCGCCGCGCCGAAGACCACCGGGGATCCGGCCAACCGCAGCATCAGCGGGAAGATGATGGTCATGATGGGGTCAACGTGGACGATCGGATTGAGGGTCAGGCGCCCCTTGTCGCGTGCCGTGGGGTCGCCGAGCCGGTCGGCTGCCCAGGCGTGCGCCATCTCGTGAAACGAGAGCGCAAAGATGAGCACGGCGAACTGAATGAGGTTCGCCAAGGTGAAGATTTCCATGGCGGGATGCTACACGCAGGGGTTGCCTGCGTCATCCGCGCACAAAGGCACCGAGATCCCAAGCTTGACCCCCCGATGGGCCCGTTCTAGGGTCGATTCATGGCCGTTTCGAGCCGCTTTCGACGCGGCGGGCCACGGCGGATGCGCCGGCCGGAAGAGCACCGCAGACGTGATCTTTCCGGCGTTCTCAGACACCTCGACCGGAGCCTTCTTGTGCGCGGACAGGTCGCTATTATCGGCGTCGGCGTCGAAGGTCTCTCCACCCTCAGTCCCGAGCATTCGTATCGGGAGATGATCCATGCGGCGGCGGTGCGCGCCTATACCGATGCCGGGATCGACCCCTCCGACATCGACAGCGCTGTCACCGTCGCGGAGGACTTCTTCGAGGGCGTGAGCATCTTCGACGAGTACACCCCCGACCAACTCGGTGCGGTACTCAAACCCATTCACACGATCGCCGGAGACAGCCTGCAGGGGCTCGGCGCTGCCGCCCTGCAAATTGCCACCGGAGCCTTCGACATCATCGTCCTGGAGGGGCATTCCAAGGCGTCGAATGTCTCGGATATCGGCGCCGTCGAGAACTACGCGCTCGACCCCGTCTGGAACCGACAGCTCGGTTTCCCGGCGGAGGCGATCGCCGGCCTCGAGATGCGGCGTTTTCTCCACGAAACCGGCACCACCGACGAAGAATGCGCGGAGGTCGTGGTCAACAACCGGTTCAACGCGCTCGACAACCCCCGGGCGGCGTACGGGGCCGCGCTGACGCTCGACGACGTGCTCTCGAGCCCGCGGCACTTCGCCCCGCTGCGAGGAGCCGACGTGGCTTCGGCCGCGGACGGTGCCATCGTCATGGTGCTGGCGAGCGCCGAGATCGCTCGTTCGGGCGGGCGGGATCCGATCTGGATCGAAGGCCTGAGTTGGTCGACCGACCATCCCGGCCTGGAGGATCGCGATTACGGTCGCGCCGGATACTGCGAGCAGGCCGCGGTACGCGCCTACGGCATGGCGGGCATCGACTCGCCGGCGCAGGCCATCGACTTTGCCGAAGTCGACGATCGCTTCGCCTATAAGCAGCTCCAGCATCTCGAAGCGCTGGGCTTCTGCGGTCCGGGCGAAGCCGGATCCATGATGAGTCGCGGTGAGTTCAGCCGTGGCGGCGCTCTGCCGGTGAACGTCTCCGGCGGCAACCTGGGGGCCGGCTACCTGTTCGACGCTTCGGGTCTCTATCGAGTCGCCGAGGTTGTCGATCAGCTCCGCTATGATGCGGGCCGGCACCAGCTCGAAGACGTCCAGCGCGGTCTCGTTCAATCCTGGCGCGGTGTGCCCACCTCCACGGGTGGCGTCGCCGTGCTCAGCAACACGGTGTAGCCATGGCGAAGACCGGACTGAGAAAAGTTGCGGCTGTCGGCGCCGGCATGACCAAGTTCATGCGGCGGGCGCTGGAGACACCGAAGGAGCTCTCGTACGGGGCGGCCTCGATGGCGCTGAACTCCGCCGGCATGCGGCGTTCC
Organism: uncultured Acidobacteriota bacterium; assembly: GCA_964430745.1. Classification (GTDB taxonomy): domain Bacteria; phylum Acidobacteriota; class UBA890; order UBA890; family UBA890; genus CBDCGW01. The sequence goes on from CAYSHI010000282.1 coordinate 6,550, forward strand.
GACATCGACTGCTGCGTGCTGGGCACCGCACCCGACGCCTTCGACGGCATCCACATGAACGCGGAGTACCTCACCGACGGCGCCGGCGGGCTCGGCCTGCCGACGCTACGCGGCTATGTCGGCGGAGGAACGGGTGTCTTCTCCATCATCCAAGGTTGGTACATGGTGGCGTCGGGCGTCTTCGACGTCTGCATGGTGCTGTGCGAAGAGAAGATGTCGGCCTGCCAGCCTCACCCGCAGGGCGCTTTCGTCACCATCTTCGATCACACCACGGAACGTCCTCTCGAGCCCAACCTGTTGTGGATCTTCGCCCTCGAGATGAACCGTTACATGACCACATACGGCATCTCGAAGCGCGACATTGCCAAAGTAGCGGTGAAGAACAAGGGCAACGCGCTGAACCATCCGAGCGCACAGCTCGGCGCCGAGCTCACGGTAGATGACGTGCTCGAGTCGGAGGTCATGGCGTGGCCGGTCAACCGCCTTGACGTGTCGCCCACCAGCGACGGCGCCGCGGCGATCATCCTCACCTCCGAGAGCGTTGCCCGCAGAGTCACCGACAAGCCCGTGTGGGTCGATGGGGTCGGCTGGGCCCTCGACACCGCCTACTGGGCAACGCGTGATCTCGCCTACCCGCGCTACGTCGAGACGGCGGCGCGCGCCGCCTACAAGATGGCAGGCATCCGCGAGCCCAAGAAGGAAGTGGACATCGTCGAGCCGTACGATCCGTTCACCTACAAGGAACTGCACCACCTCGAAGGCCTGCAGCTCGCCGACCGCGGCGAGGCGCCGCAGCTGCTTGCGGACGGGGTCTTCGATCGTGACGGCCGCATGCCGTCGTGCCCGTCGGGCGGCCTGCTCGGTGTCGGCAATCCCATCGCCGCCGCCGGATTGATGAAGCTGTGCGAGCTCTTCTGGCAACTGCGGGAAGAGGCCGGCGCTCGTCAGGTGCCCGGGCGGCCTCGCACCGGAGTGGCGCAAGCATGGGGTGACCTGATGCAGGTCGGAACCGTGGTGGTGATGAGATCATGAGCGCTGCGAAGAAGAAGACCCGGAAGACGGCGACCAAGGGATCGGCCGCTACCAAGAAGAAGACCAAGCGCGCCGCGACGAAGCCGAAACGCGCGGTCGCCAAGGCGGAGGCACCGGAGCGCACCGCCGCACCGGCGCTGCCTCGCGGCTCCACCGACTACGCCAAGCGGCCGGCGCCGATGGATGCGGAGTTCCCCGGAACGCCCATCACGGGCCGCGACTTCTACGGCGGCAAGGTAATCACCTGGGACGACGAGTACACCGTCGAATACGACTGGGATGCCGGCGTGGCGATCTCCGCCTACCTCGAAGGCCTGAAGAACGGCCACCTGCTGGCGTCGTACAGCCCCGGCAGTGATCGAACGGTAGTGCCTCCGCGCACGTTCGACGAGCTGAGCTGGACGCCGATCGACGACCTGCGGCCGTTGCCCGGCACCGGCACGATCAACACCTTTTCGTTGTCGATGGTCAACTGGGATGCCACGCGTCGCGAGGAGCCGCTGATGCCCGCGGTTATCGAGCTCGACGGTGCGTCGCCCGGCATGGGGATCCTCCACATGCTCGACGAGGTCGATCCCGACGACATCGAGATCGGCATGAAGGTCGAGGCCGTGTGGAAGCCCGAGGCCGAGCGCGAGGGCGCCATCACCGACATCCTCTACTTCCGCCCCCTGCGGAAGGGTGGCAAGAAGGGGGGTAAATAGCCATGAGCAAAGGCTTCCCGCGTGATTTCCGCAACGTAGACGCACGTGCCTGGCACGGCAACATCCCTATGGGGCACAAGTACACCATGGGCGTGGCCGGCGAGGAGTTTTTCACGCGCCTGCGCGACAAGGGTCACATCACGGCAACGCTGCACGAAGGCAACGACGTCCCTGTCCTGCCCCCACGCCTCTATGACACCGATACCCTCGCCCCCGTCGACAAGTGGGTGAGGGTCGGTCCGGGAGGCAGCGTGGACACCTTCACGGTGTACGGCGAGGGCAAGGACCAGCGCGTCCTCGCGCTCATCCGCGTGGACGGCGCCGACGGCGGTCTCGTGCACTGGATCGGCGAGTGCGCGGCCGGCGACGTCGAGATCGGCATGCGCGTCAAGGCCGTTTTCGAGCCCAAGTCCAAACGCACCGGAGCGCTCAGCGACATCCGGCACTTCAAGCCCGCCTAGGACAAGCGCCTCGAGGGACGTGGCGGCGCGACCGCGCGCGTCGCCACGTTGCCCTCTAGTCGCTGTCCCGTAGATATCGGTACACCCCGGCCGCGGTCTTCGGCCCGACGACGCCGGCGATTTCCTCTTCTCCGGCTTCGCGGATTCGCTTCACCGACCCGAAGGCCCGCAGCAGCTCGTACTTCCTCTTCGGCCCGACCCCGGGGATGTCATCGAGCGCCGACTCCCGCACACGCCGCTGCCGCAGGTTCCGGTGATAGGCGATGGCGAAACGGTGCGCCTCGTCGCGCACGCGCTGCAGCAGGCGCATGGCCTCCGGATGGCGCACCAGCGGAACGGAGATGCCGGCGTCGCCGAAATAGAGCGTCTCCTGCTCCTTGGCGATGGAGGCAACCGACTGTGCCGACATGCCGAGCGTTTCCAGCTCCTGCTTTGCCGCGTTGAGCTGCCCGCGCCCGCCGTCGATCAGCAACAGGTCGGGCGGCGAGCGATCACCGGCGACAACGCGCTTGAAGTGACGCTCGACGACCTGGGCGATGGCGCGGTAGTCATCCGGGTTGTCGATGCCACGGATGTTGAATCGTTTGTAGCCGCTCTTGTCCGGCTGGCCGCCACGCGAGCGCACCAGCGCGGCGACCATCTCGCCGCCCTGGGTGTTGGAGATATCGACGCACTCGATCGTCTCGGGCGGCCGGCTCAGATCCATGAGCTCCTGCAGGACCCTCGCCCCGGCCTCGTCGGAGCTGCGGTCGTAGCGCCCCGCGAAGGCGAGCTCTGCGTTGCTCGCAACGAGCTGGAGCAGGCGCTTCTTCTCTCCCCGCTGCGGCACGAAGATGCGCACGGCGCCCCCGCGCTGCCGGCGCAACCAGGCCTCGATCGTCGGCTGATCGGCGACCGGCGAGGGCACGCAGATCTCGGGCGGGAAGTATTGCTCACCGTGGTAGTACTGCTGCAGGAAGGTGGCCAGCAGCTCGCCGTCGTCGGCCTGGCCGACGGTGTCCCAGAAGAATTCCTTGCGATCCACGACGATGCCACGGCGCATGAGAAAGACCTGCAGCGCGACGCGGTCGCCGACGCGGTGAAGGGCGAAGAGGTCGCGATCGTCGAGTGAAGTCGACGCGACCTTCTGGTCCCGCGCCGTGAGCCGCACGGCGTTGAGCAAATCGCGATAGTGGGCCGCGCGCTCGTACTCCTGCGTCGCGGCCGCGTCGTTCATCCTCACCTCGAGATCGGCACCGAGATCCTCACCGCGACCGTCGAGGAAAAGCAGTGCCTGATCAACGCGCTCCCGGTACTGTTCCTCGTCGCAGAGCACCTCGACACACGGCCCGGCACACTCGCCGATGTCGAAGTACAGACAGGGTCGCTCCCAGGAGCCGTCGACATCGATGTTGCACGGTCGGATTCCGAAGTACCTGTAAGCAAGAAGCTGCGTCATGTGGGCGCTGCTCGCCGGCGCATACGGGCCGAAGTACTTCTCGCCGTCGTTCTTGGCGCCGCGCACATATTGCAGCCGTGGGAAGCGCTCGGACACCACCATCCGTAGATAGGGGTACTGCTTGTCGTCGCGCAGAAGCACGTTGTAGCGCGGCTTGTTCTGTTTGATGAGACTGTTCTCGAGCGCCAACGCCTCGAGGTCGGTGTCGGTAACGATGAAATCGATGTCCACCGCTTCGGCCAGCATGGCCTCTTGCTTCGGCCCCAGAGTGCGTGCCCCCGACAGGTGCGAGCGGATGCGATCGCGAATGCTCTTCGCCTTACCGACGTAGATCGCCCTCCCCTTCTCGTCCTTGAAGAGGTAGACGCCGGCGGAGGTCGGCAACGTGGCGGCGATGGCGCGTAAATGTTCCATGGGCATGGCGATATGTTGCCATGGGCCTGTCCCGACATGGATGCAGCACGCAGTCCACCGCCGAGCCGGGCCCGGAGGGCGGCGCGCCGGGGTACATTAACCGCGCGCCCCGCGAACGGAACCCGTCGAGAAGGAGCTCGAGAGTGATGAAGTCCACGAAGTCGTCCACCGTCCGTTGCTCGATCGCGATCGTCGTGCTCACGGCGCTCGCCCTTGCCGCCCCCGCCGGGCCGGCACAGCCGCAGGAAGCGCGCCGGCCGTTCGCCGTCGATGACATCTTCAATCTCAAGAGCGTCGGCGATCCCCGCATCAGCCCGGAGGGCGAATGGGTGGCGTTCACGGTGTCGCAGCTCGACGCCGACAAGGACGGCTCGGACACCGACATCTGGATGGCGCCGATCGACGGCGGCGAAGCCCTCCGCATGACGGCCGGCGACAAGCCCGAGACGACCCCGCGGTGGAGCCCCGACGGACGCTGGTTGGCGTTTCTATCCGCCCGCGGCGGCGAGACCACCCAGGTCTGGTTGCTTCCCCGCCAGGGCGGCGAGGCGCAGCAGCTCACCGAGATCGAGCAGGGAGTCTCCGGTTACGCATGGTCGCCGGATGCCACACGCCTCGCGCTGCTGACCCGTGATCCCGAAAAGACGGAGACCGAGTCCGACGACGAGGCGGGCGACGACACCGACAGCAACACGCCGGCGGGCGACTCCTCGGCAAGCGACGACAGCGACCCGACGTCCGAAGACGCCCCTGAGCCGATCGTCGTCACCCGTCTGCAGTTCAAGCGCGACGGGCGAGGTTACCTCGACGAACGCCGCACTCACCTGCACGTCTTCGATGTGGCGGGTCGGCAATCGTTCCAGCTCACCGCCGGCCCCTACGACGACGGCTCGCCGGTGTGGTCGCCCGATGGAACTTCGATCGCCTTCACCTCCAACCGTACCGAAGAACCGGACAGCAATGACAACTCCGACATCTTCATCGTCGCCGCCGAAGAAGGAGCGGAACCTCGCCGGCTGACCGAGTGGATCGGTGCCGATTCGTCACCGGCCTTCACGCCGGACGGCCTACACATTGTCTATGTTCAAGGCGGCGATCCCGCGGACGTCTGGTACGACACCAACGACGTCGCCATGGTGCCGATCGAGGGCGCCGAGCCGCGTGTGCTCACCGAGGGGCTCGATCGCAATGTCGGAAGCCCGAGGGTCACGCCGGACGGCAGCACCGTGATCTTCACGCTCGAAGACTACGGCTCCGATCATCTTTCCAGCGTACCCCTGACCGGCGGCGACCTCGCAGCCGTCCTCGAGGGAGAGCGCTCGGTGAGCACCTACGACGTCGGTCCCGACGGCGAAGTGGTGGTGCTGGAGTCCCGCCCTCAGTATCCCGCAGAGATCTCGCGCGTCACGGGCGGGTCGCTGCAGCGGGTGACACGCATGAACGACGAGTTTCTCGCGGGCATCGAGCTGGCGACGGTAAGAAGCTTCGACGCGGTCAATGCCGAGGGCATCACCATCCAGGGATTCCTGGCGCTGCCGCCCGGTGCCCCCGAGGGCGAGCGGCTGCCGACCATCCTGGGCATCCACGGCGGCCCGGTGAGCCAGTTCGCTCACTCGTTCAGCACCGAATGGCAGATTCTCGCCGCGCATGGCTACGCGGTGGTCGCCTCCAACCCGCGTGGTTCCTCGGGTCGCGGGCGCGACTTCAGTCGCGCCATCTGGGCCGACTGGGGCAACAATGACTTCGCTGACGTCATGGCCGCGGTCGACCACGTCGTCGAGATGGGCATCGCCGACCCGGAGCGCCTGGGCGTCGGCGGCTGGAGCTACGGCGGCATCCTCACCAACTACGTCATCGTGCAAACCGGTCGCTTCAAGGCCGCGATCTCGGGCGCCAGCGAGGTCAACTACACCGCCAACTACGGTCACGACCATTATCAGAAGGAGTGGGAGGGCGAGCTCGGCCTGCCGTGGGAGAACACCGAGCTGTGGATTCGCATCTCACCGTTCTTCCGCGTCGGCAACGTCACCACCCCCACGCTCGTGATGTGCGGCCAGCAGGATTGGAATGTGCCGCTGCAGAACTCCGATCAGCTCTACCAGGCGTTGCGCCGCCTCGAAATTCCGACACAGCTCGTCATTTACCCGGGCGAGAGCCACGGCATCCGACGGCCGAGCTTTCAGAAAGACCGCTACGAGCGCTATCTCGCCTGGTACGACAAGTGGCTCAAGGGCGAAGGCGACGGGACGCCGCGTTGACCGCGTCGCTGCCCGGGTCGCTGACCTGGTATTCCTATCGGGCAAACAGCCGATCGAGCTTCGGATTGGCGACGATCTGCCGCTGCCGGGCCACAAGCCAATAGACTCCGACCGAAGCCGCCACGGCCGGGAAGATCTGGTGGATCGTCCGTGCCACGGGGATCTGCGGCCACACCAACAGCACGAGCACGCCGACGATGATCGACGCCAGAACCGACGATCCGTCGCCTCGTCGCCACCACAAGCCCAGCAGGATCGCCGGCGCAAAGCAGGCCGCGTAGAGCGAGCCCGAGAGGACGGTCAACGCGACGATGCCGCCGGGCGGACGCAAGGCCACCAGCGCCGTCGCCAGGGCAAAGCCGGCGACCCAGAGCCGCGTGCGTGAAAGCTCGGAGGATTCCTCTCCAGCGCCCCGCAGGACGCCGACGATGTCTCGTTCCGTGGTAGCCGCGACCACCAGCAGCACGCTGTCGAGCGACGACATCGCCGCCGCCACCATGGCCAGCAAGAGAAACGCCGTGACGCCGGGAGCGAACACGTCGCCGCTCGTCAACAGCGACGGCGCCACCTGGTCGGTATCCGTGATCCCCTCGGGAATCACGACGCGGGCGTACAGACCGATCGGCACGAGCAGCGAGTACACCAGCGCGAAACTGGCCGTCGAGACCCAGGTGCCGACGCGGCGGGCACGCTCGTCCTGCAAGGCGTAGAAGCGCGAAAGCTGACGCGGCTCGGTAACGAATTTCGCGGTGCCGGCCATGAGGACCCCGAGCGTGAAAATGAACGGCTGCGGGCCGTTCCATTCGAACAGCGTGGCCGTGGCCGGGTCCGTCCGCAGGGCCGACAACGCGCCCAGGCCGCCGGCGGCCCGTACCGTGCCGCCGAACAGCAACACCGCCGCGACGATCATCACGACTCCCTGAACCGCGTCCGTCTTCACCACCGAGATGAAACCTCCGACCATGGTGTAGCCAACGACGACGACAAAGACGACCCCAATGGCCGCAGCGTACGGAATACCGAGGAACGACTGCACCAACCCACCGATTCCTTTGAATACGGCCGTCATGTAGAAGACGGAGGCGAAAACGACGATGACCGCCGCGGCGACCCGGGCAGCGGAGCTGTCGAAACGGAAACCGATGAGGTCGGGAATCGTGAGCGACTCGAGCTCTTCCGTGAAGCGACGCAGCCGCGGCGCCACCCAGCGCCAGGCGACAAACGAGAAGATCACCGCCATCGGCGCCAACAACAGCCAGGCGATGCCCCAGTCATACGATTGCCCGGAGAAACCGATGAACGAGTTGGTGCTCGAGTAGGTGGCAAAGAATGACAAGCCCAACGCCACACCACCAAGCGCTCGCCCGCCGATGTAGTAGTCGGCCACGCCTTTGGTGGCACGGTTGCCGCTCCACGCGTGATGCACCAGCACCAGCGTGTACAGCAGCAACAGCAAGTGCGCCGGCCAATACGTGCGCAGGCTCTCGAGAATGGCGTCGAGCAAGCGGGGGCCACCTTTCGGATCACGAAGCGGCGTCAGTGAATACCGGGGCCGAACCGGATTCAACCCTCGGGGTCGGCGAAGGCGGGATGCAGGGCCGGTTTGGTTACCTTTCCCATGGCGTTGCGTGGCAGCTCCGCCACGACGACGAGCTGCTTGGGCACCTTGTAGGGCGCCAGCCGCTCCTTGCACCATTCGCGCACGGGTTCCGCCTGCAGCTCCGCACCGTCGGCGGCCACCACCGCGGCGCACACGCGCTCGCCCCAGTCCTCATCCGGTATCCCGACGACGGCAACGTCGTCGATGCCGGTGTGCTTCCGCATGATCGCCTCGATCTCCGTCGCCGAGACCTTATAGCCGCCGGTCTTGATGATGTCGACGCCACGGCGTCCGACGATGCGCCAGTAGCCGTCCTCGAGGATTGCCTCGTCGCCCGTGCGAAACCAACCCTCTCGGCGGAAGGCGGCGGCGGTCTCCTCGGCGCGCCGCCAGTACTCGCGGAACACCTGC
>CAYSHI010000283.1:0-11334 GCA_964430745.1 uncultured Acidobacteriota bacterium
CGCGGCTACTCCACCTGGCTGGCGGTCAACCCGGATGACGGCCGGCTCGTGCTCGAGGACAGCTTCCAGATCGAGCTGCCGCCGTACACCCAGGACCTCGCCGACGCCGGCAAAGGCCCGAGCTACGGCTGGGGCTTCATCAACTCCTACAACGCCGAGCGTGCCACCGGCGGCAACAACTATGGCCAGCCGCCTCTCGAGGTCGGCGCGTCCCAGTTCGACTTCGACTTCATGCACATCATCAACTGGCAGAAAGCCGAAGAGGTTATCGCCGCCGGCAACTTCACCATGTCCAACGGCATCCGCCTGATCTCGCTCGAGACGGCCATCGCCGAAGGGTTGCTGTACCTGATACCGGAGCCGAAGAGTCCGCACGGCGTCGACGTTTCGCCGGACGGCGGCTACATGACGGTGTCGGGTAAACTCGACCCGAACGTCACGGTGTACAGCTTCGAGCAGGTCCAGGCCGCGATCGCGGCGGGCAATTTCGAGGGCACCGACGACTACGGTGTGCCGATCATCAGCTTCGAGGCCGCCGTTGCCGGCCAGGTCGAGGTGGGCGCCGGCCCGCTGCACACGCAATACGACCACGAGGGCTACGGCTATACCTCGCTGTTCCTCGAGAGCGCCGTGGCCAAGTGGTCGTTGGGCCCGCCCTGGCACGAGGGCGACGAAGCCTTCCAGCTCGTCGACAAGGTCAGCGTGCACTACAACATCGGTCACCTGGCGACGACTCACGGCGACACCATGAATCCCACCGGCGATTACCTGGTGGCGCTCAACAAGTGGTCGATTGACCGCTTCACCAACGTCGGCCCGCTGCACCCGCAGAACTTCCAACTCGTCGACCTGCGCGGTGAGAGCATGAACCTGCTGTACGACATGCCGATCGGCATCGGCGAGCCGCACTACGCGCAGATCATGAGCGCCGATTTGGTCCAGGCCGAGCAGGTCTACGCCCTGGGCACCTCGGCGATGACCGGCGAGCGCGATCCGAATGCGATCGAAGGTGGGGCTGAGGCGCGGGTCGAGAATCGTCCCGGTGTCACCGAGGTGTGGATGAGCGCCGTGCGCAGCCAGTTCGCCCCGGACGTGATCAAGGTCATGAAGGGCGACCGGGTGATCATCCATATCACCAATGTCGAGCAAGCTCCGGACGCCACCCACGGCTTCTCGATCCCCGACAGGGACATCAACGTGAGCCTGGACGCGGGCGAGACGGTGACGCTCGAATACGTCGCGGACATCGAAGGCTCCTACGCCTTCTATTGCACCGAGTTCTGCTCGGCCCTGCACCTGGAAATGCAGGGGTGGATCATCGTCGAGGAACAGTAGTCCGACCGGCTTGGGGGCGGGCCGGCCGGAGAAAGGCCGGCCCGCTCCCGACCCCATCACCCCGGAAATGATGGGAATCATGAGACTCAACCAGACGAGCTTGCTCCCGCTGCTTGTCATCGCCATCGCCGTCGCTGCGTGCGGCACGGCCGTCGACGGTCCTCCCGAGATCGTCGTCGACCATTCGGCCTGCGCCCATTGCTCGATGCTGATCTCCGAGCCGCGCTACGCCGCCGCCTACCGCATCGACGGCACCGACAAGACATTCGACGACATTGGCTGCCTGCTCAACTCGCTGTCCGAGGAGTCGGGCGCCGCCGCCGCGCAGCTCTGGTTCCGTGACGTCCACGACGGTGCCTGGATCACGCCGGAAGCTGCCACCTTCGTTCGTTCCGGCGTGCTGCGAACCCCCATGGCCGGTGGCATCGTGGCCACGGTGCACGGCGCCGAGGTCGAGCGCCTCGTGGCTGCAGGCGAGACCACGGTGTACGGGACGTTCGAGGAAATGTTGGCCGCGCGGCCCACCCTCGCGGGCGGTGAAACCGAGAGGGAAGGCCGATGAGCAGCGGCGGCAAGCTAGGTAGCCGCAGCGGTTTGAAGGTGCAGTTGCTGTGCACCGTCGTGGCCACCGCTCTGCTCCTGATCTCGGCCTGGGTGCCCTTCTGGCAGATGACCTTGCGTGCCCCGCAATACCCGGGCGGCTTGCGCATGACGGCCTACGGTACCGAGGTCGTCGGCGACCTGCGCGAGATCAACATCATCAACCACTACGTCGGCATGGAGCACATCGACACGGTGCCGGCGCCGGAGATGGGGCTGTTTCCCTTTCTGCTCGCCGGCTTGATCGCTGCCGCGTGGCTGGCCTTGTTGCACAAATGGACAGCGCGCCTGGCAGTGGCGGCGATCCTGGTGTCGCCGTTCATCATTCTCCTGGACCTCCAGTGGTGGCTGCATACGTTCGGACGCAATCTCAACCCGATGGCGCCGATCAAGGTCGAGCCTTTTACACCGCTGGCGCTGGGTATGTCCAAGATCAGCAACTTCGACTCGACCTCGTGGGTGTCCTGGGGCTTCTTCGCCATGATCTCCGCCGGTCTGCTCGTCGCCTACGGGTCTCGCCGCAGGCAACGGGACGTAATCGCCATTGCTCAGCCGTCCGCCCCCGACGTTGCGAAGGTGGGCGTCGCCTCCGTCGTTGCGCTGTTGGCTGCGCTCGCGCCGGCTTGGGCCGGGCAAGGGGGCGATCTACAGCGGCGCATCGACGTGGCGGCGCCCGGCTCCGTCGTCGAAGTCGGCGCCGGCGCCTACGACGGCCCGTTACGCATCGACAAGCCGTTGCATCTTGTCGGGGTAGACCGCCCGGTCGTCACCGGCACGGGTGTGGGCAGCGTCGTGACGATCGAAGGCGAGGGGGTGACTTTCGAGGGCTTTGTCGTACGCAACAGCGGTCGCGCGGTGTCGGAGGAGGCCGCCGGGATCAAGGTCGCCGGCAGTCACCACGTCATCCGCAACAACGTCGTCGAGGACGTGTACTTCGGCATCCACTTGTCCGAGGGGGCCGACAACGTCGTCGCCGGTAACGACATCCGGCCTGGTAAGCGCCACGGGGCCCGCCCCGGGCACGCCATCTCACTGTGGAACCAGGTCCGCGTGCATATTGTCGATAACCACATCCGCGAGGCGCGCGACGGCATCTACATGACCTTTGCCGACGATGTTCTGGCCGAGAACAACGACGTGCGCGGCTGCCGCTACGGCATCCACTCGATGTATTCGGAGAACTCCCGCTTCGTCGGCAATCACCTCGAAGGCAACCTCCTTGGCGGCGCGCTGATGTATTCCGACGGCCTGGAGATGCGCTGCAACACGATACGGCGGAACCGCCAGGGCGCCACCGCCTACGGCCTTCTGCTGAAGGACATCGACAGCCTTCTGGTGGCAGACAATCTCATCATCGGCAACCGTGTCGGCATCTACGCCGACAGCACCCCTGTCGGTCGCGACAAGGAAGCGATCGTTCGCGGCAACCTCATCGTCGGCAACGACGCCGCTCTGGCTTTGCAAGGCACCGTACGCCTGACTTTCCATGGCAACCAGGTGAGCTCCAACCTCACCGATGTGCGCGCCGAAGGCGGCTCGCTGTCGGACGACAACATCTGGTCGGTCGACGGCCATGGTAACTACTGGGATTCCTACCGCGGCTACGACGTCGACGGCGATGGGGTCGGCGACATTCCGTATCGTTACGAGCTGGTGATGAACGAGCTGCTGCGGCGGTCGCCGGCGACGCGGGCCTTCGTCTACACACCCGCCAGCTTGGTACTGGAACGCGCGGCCCGGCTGTTCCCCGTCTACCGTCCCGATCCGTTGCTCGTCGATCCGCACCCGTTGATGGTTGCGCCGCCGACCACCTGCGACGAGGTGCTCCGATGATCGAGCTGCTCGGCGTCTCCAAACACTACGGCTCGATAGCGGCGCTGCAGGACGTCAGCTTTACCGTCGAGCCCGGTGAGCTGGTGCTTTTGCTGGGGGCCAACGGCGCCGGCAAGTCGACCCTCGTGCGCTCGATTCTCGGCATTCTGCCGTACCGGGGTTGCATCCGCGTGTCCGGTCTCGACCCTCTCGTCGACGGCAAGCAGGTGCGCCGCGCCGTTGGCTACATGGCGCAAAGCGGCGGACTGCATGGAGATCTCACCGTCGAGGAAACGGTGGAGTTTTACAGTGCCTTGCGCGGCGTCGATGTCGAGCGGGGCTTCGCCCTGCTGCAAGGGGTCGGGTTGGAGGGCGCGCGTGGCCTGCGCGTCGATGAGCTGTCCGGGGGAATGTTGCAGCGCTTGAGCTTCGGTCTGGCGCGGCTGTCGGACCCGCCCGTTCTGTTGCTTGACGAACCCACCGCGAGCCTCGACGCGGGCAGCCGCCGCTCGGTCGGCAAGCGCCTGCGTCAGCTGGCCGACGAGGGGAAAGCGATCCTGGTGTCGACCCACTCGGAGGCGCAGCTCGATGGCCTCGCCGATCGCGCCATCACGCTCGAGGCCGGGCGCATCGTCGAGGATCGCCGATTCGCGCCCGCGACTCTCGAACCATCCGCGCCCGCGGCCCCGGACTCGTCAACGCCCGTGGCTTCCGATGCATCCCCGCTCCGTCCGCGCTCCGGGGGCGTGGACTTCCCGCCGGGCCAAGGGAGAGGCGCTCCGGCGTCTCGCCCGGCGGGAGCGGGGGATTTCGCGGCGGTGACCAGTCCACTTCGTGTCGCGGACACCGCCGCCACCGCACCGATCTGGCAGGTGGTTCGCAAGGGCCTGCGCGACGCGCTGCACGATCGATGGCTGATCAGCTACGCGTTGTTACTCGGAGCGCTCGGCGTGGTGGCCGCGCTTCTGGGCCTACGCAGCTCGGCCGGGCTCGGCCTGCAGATGTTCGGCCGCACGACGGCGACGCTCACCAACCTGTGCCTGATGTTGGCGCCGCTCGTGGGGCTGAGCATGGGCGCGACGTCGATTGCCGGGGAACGGGACCGCGGCACGCTCGAGACGCTGTTGGCGCAGCCACTCGATCGCCGGGATCTGCTGCTTGGTAAGTACATCGGCTTGTTGCTGTCGTTGGCAGCCGCCACGGTCGTCGGCTTCCTGCCCGCGGCGTTGGTGGTGGCACGCTATGCGGGCCCCGCTTCCTTGCTCGGTTACGCCTTGTTCCCGGCGCTGGCGATCTTGCTGATCGCGGCCATGCTCGGGCTCGGGGTGCTCATCTCCGTGCGTAGTCACGGGGGAGTGCAGGCGCAGGGTCGGGCGATCTTTACCTGGTTCGTGTTCGTCCTGATGTACGACCTGCTGCTCATGGGCACGCTTGTTGCCAGCGGCCTGAGCAGCACGGCGCTATCGATGTTGCTGGTGTTGAACCCGGTTGACGCGGCTCGGGTTCTGGTGGTTCTGGCGCTCGAACCGGATCTTTACCTGCTCGGCCCCGCCGGCGCATTGCTGGTCGGACAACTCGGCCACGCCGGCACGGCGGCTCTGTTGTTGCTCTCGTTGGCGGTCTGGGCGGTCGTGCCCATATGGCTGGCGTCGCTCTTCTTTCGTCTCCGGCCGCCGCGATCTTCGAACGCGCCGGCCACCAAAACGGCCCAACCGGGCGAGGTCGACGATGCCCTCGCCCAGCCCTCGACCGAGTGCGCTGCGGCGCACCTGCCCTCGGGCCGGTCGTTGGACTCCGGCCTACACCCTGTCGAAGAAATGGAGGTCTCATGAAGAGTCGGTCCTGGCCGGTGTTGACCGTCTTGTTGGCGGCGAGCGTGCTCGCGGGCGGTTGCGGTGCGAGCGGCGAGGGAGGTGGCGCCGAGCCTGCGGAAGAATCCCAGGTTTTCGAGATCACGCCCGAGCTGGTGTCCTTCGGCGCGGAAACCTACAAGACCAACTGTGGACCCTGTCATGGCCCCGGCGGCAAAGGCGACGGGCCGTCCGCGGCAACCTTGAATCCACCGCCGCGCGATCACACCAACGCCGAGTACATGGCCAACCTCGAGGACAAGAAGATCGCCGACACCATCAAGATGGGCGGCATCATCAGCGGCTACCCGAACATGCCGAGCAACCCCCACCTCAAGGGTGATCAGATCGTGGCGCTGGTCGCGTTCGTGCGTCGTCTGAGCGCCCCGAATGCGGCCGAGGTCGACCTCACCGGGTTCATGATGCCGCAGTAGCTCGTCCGCACTCCGGCGGCGCGAACCGATGATTGCCGCCTTGCTTGACCTACGGGTGGGGCCCGGTTTTAGTTTCTCGTATGAGAGTCGTCGCCGGGATCGCATTGGGTGTGTTCATCGTCGCCGCGTGGGCCTGCGGCGGAGCGATGCAGGAACCGCAAGAGGAGGCCGCCCCGACGGTCGTCGCCGTGACGCCCGAGCTCCTGGACGAAGGACGTCGCGCCTATCGCAAGTACTGCGTTCAGTGCCACGGTTTCAGCGGCAAGGGCGACGGCACCTCGGCGGCCCACCTCACACCGCCGCCCCGCGATCATACGAACGCCGAGCTCATGGATCCGATCGGCGATGTCTCCATCGGTGAGGCGATTCGCTACGGCGGCGCCCGTCGCGGTTATCCCAACATGCCGGCTTTTCCGCATGTCGAGCACGAAGAGCTCGTGGCCCTCGTGGCCTACACGCGGTCGCTGAGTCGTCCCGACGTGTCGAGCGTCGACGTCGGCGGCGTCGACTAGTGGACTGTGCGGACGGCTACGTACGACCCGAAGCGATCGCCGACGGCAGCTCGCGCCGCAGCCACGCCGAGAACAGAAGCGACGAGATCACGGCGACCACCACCATGGCGAACAGGATTCCGTAGAGCGCCGGCTGCCCGTTGTCGGCCGCTACACGCATGCCGATGTAGGCGGCGGGAAGCGTCAGCACCACGTAGCGCAAGATGGCCATGTAGAGGCCGGGCTTGCCTCTGCCCATCGCCTCGAACACCGGTCGGCAGAGAATGAAGGGCGCCAGCGCCAACGACGCGATGGGAACCACCTTCAGGCCGAAAGCCGTGTACTCGGCGGTCAGCGGCGTCTCCGATAGCCAGTTCGCCAGCGTATCGCCCCACAACAGAACCGCCGGCAGCATGATGCCGATCGAGTAGACCATCGAAACCACGCCTGCCTGCCACAAGCCGGTTGTCAGACCGGCCCCGTCTTTTTCGCCGATCCGCTTGGCCGCGAACGGCAGCATGGCGACACTGACGGCGATCATGGGCATGGCCGCGAACATCATGATGCGGTAGTAGATCGAGTAGGCGGCGATCGCCGAAGTGTCGTCCGGGCCGAGCGCCAGCAAGGCGTTGATAACCGCGGTTTCGGCCGCCATGAGCATGAAGGTGATCGACGCCGGAACCGCCAGCGCGAGGATCGGGCGGTAGGGCGAAGGGTCCGGCTTCATGTCGGTGTCGAGGCCATCGGCGATGCGCTTGGCCTCGTGCACCGCCGCCTTTCGGAGGGCGTAGACGAGCCCGGCGACTCGACCGATGACCGTCGAGAGCGCGATACCGAAGATCCCCCAGCCGAAGACGAACAGGAAGAGCGTGTTGAGCACCAGGTTGGTGACGTTCGACCAGATCCCCGCCCACATGGTGGAGCGTGTGTCCTGGTGGGCCTTCACGACGGAGTCGGGAATCACCGACCAGAATGTGGTAAACGCCGAGCCGCCTATGAGCACCGCGCCATAAATGCGGAACGAGCGGTAGACTTCTTCCTCGAGCCCCCCCCTGGGTGCGACAAACCAGATCGCCGCTCCCAGCAACAGGAACAACGGCGAAACGACCCACGCCAGTCTCCACGTCGCCTGCAAGTACTGCTCGATGCGCCGACCCTGGTGCGCTCCCATCGCTCGCGACAACGCGGACGTAAGGCCGGTCGAAAGCCCGACCCAGAAGGCGATCATGACGAACTCGAAAGGAAAGGTGAGGCCAATGGCCGCGACCGCGGCATCGCCTTCGATCGCCGCGTAGATCGTATCGACGAAGGTGAAGGCCGAGCGCATGACGAACGACACCATCAGAGGCGCGGACATGCGCAGCACGGAAGGGTATTGTGAGGTCGATTCGGAGTTCGTCATATTCCAGGGTCGGGAATGCTGGGCAGACGGGATTGTAACCGCAGCGGCCGCTGCGTGCCGTCGGGAGGACGAGAAGAGGGATGGCAACGACCGCACAGTCCGAGACGGGCGCGCTCCGGCGCGTGTTGCTCAAGCACCCGCGGGCGGCTCTACAGGGCCCCGTCGCCGTCGCGAACCAGTGGGTCGACCTCAACTACCACGCCCCTCCCGACTTCGCCCGCGCGGTCGACGAGTTCGATCGCTTCGCCGCGCTGATCACCGAGGCCGGTGCCGATGTCGTGTGGGCGGGCGAGGCGGGCGGCACGACGATGGACTCGATGTACGTGCGCGACGCGGCCGTCGTGACCGATGCCGGCGTGGTGCTGTGCGCGATGGGAAAGCCTGCTCGGGCGGCCGAGCCGCGCGCCCTGGAGTCCGTTCTCGTCGCCGCGGGTATCCACGTGCTCGGTGCGATCCGCGGCGAAGGACGCCTCGAAGGCGGCGACGTTACATGGCTGCCGGGCAACCGGCTCGCCGTCGGTCGAGGCTACCGCACCAATGACGAGGGGATCCGGCAGCTCGGGGAGCTCGCCGCCGGTGTCATCGAAGAGCTTGTCGTGGTGCCGTTGCCGCATTGGCGCGGAGCCGCCGATGTGTTCCACCTGATGTCGATTCTCTCTCCGGTCGACGACGACGCCGTGCTCGCGTTTTCCCCGTTGCTGCCCGTGCCCTTCCGACAGTGGTTGCTCGAGCGCGGGCTGCGTCTCATCGAGGTGCCCGAGGAAGAATTCGACACCATGGCCTGCAATGTACTCGCGCTGTCACCGGGAAAGTGCGTGCTGTTGGAGGGCAATCCACGCACCCGGCGGCGGCTTGAGGATGCCGGCATCGAGACCGTTGTCTACGACGGCGCGGAGATCTCGCGCAAGGGCGAAGGTGGGCCGACGTGCTTGACGCGGCCGCTCGTACGGCAACAATGAAGCAGGCCATTTGGCCGATGCGACGACGAAGGCTACGAGCCACGGGCGGAGCAGCCACCTCTTGAACGTACTGATCGTCGGCCCCGCGCTGTTCAGCAAGGGGCGGGGGAACCGCACCACCGCGGTGAGGTGGGGCCGTATCCTCGCCGACCTCGGCCACGACGTCTTGTTCGACACGGCGTACGACGGCCAGGACTGCGACCTGTTGATCGCGATGCACGCCATCGCCAGCGCACCGTCGGTCGACGCCTTCCGGGCCGCCTATCCGGATCGCCCGATTGTCCTCGTGCTGACCGGGACCGATGTCTACGGGCTCGGCAGCATGTTCGACGCGAGCGGCCTTGAACGGGCACATGACTCCATGGTCGCGGCCACGGCAGTGCTCGCGTTTCAACCTCTCGCGATCAACGAGATACCGGAGCACCTGCGTCCCCATGCCTGGATCGTCACGCAATCGGTGCAGTCTCCGGCCCGCAAGGTGGCGCCGCGCGACGACCTCTTCGAGGTGTGCGTCGTCGGCGAGCTGCGCGAGGTCAAGGACCCCTTTCGTGCGGCCCTCGCGGCCCGACGTTTGCCGTCGGAGTCGCGTCTCCGGGTGCTCCACGCGGGAGCCGCGGACAGCGACCCGACGGCGGAGCGAGCCGCCAAGGAAGAGCAGACGAACGCCCGGTACACCTGGCTGGGCGAGATGTCGCACGATGAAGCGCTCGATCTGATTGCGCGTTCGCGCCTGCTGGTCGTCAGCTCGCGTCACGAGGGCGGTCCCAACGTCTTGAGCGAGGCCCTGGTGCTCGAGACGCCCGTCTTGGCGAGCCGCGTTCCGGGGATCGTCGGTGTCCTGGGCGAGGATTAACCGGGGTACTTCGATGTGGAGGACACGGAGGCGCTCGCGTTGTTGCTCCGGCGAGCAGAGGAGGACGCCGGGTTCCGCCGATCCTTGCTCGAGAGCTGCCGCGCCAGAGCGGAGCTTGCGTCTCCCGCCCGCGAGGTCGACGCTTGGAGAGAGCTGCTGGAAGCGCTCTGATCCATTCCAGACCCCACGGCCGGCGAATGAGCGACGAAAAGAACGAACTCGAGATCACCCGTTGGAAGTCAGACCCCCCGGAGACGCTGGCCGAGACCCGGCTCTTCACGCTCTTGCGTCGCCGGGCCTTTTCCCCGAACGACCCGACGCGTAGCGGCGAGTTCCTGGTTCTGGATTCCCCCGACTGGGTCAACGTCGTGGCGGTTACGGCGGACGAGCGGGTGGTGCTCATCGAGCAGTTTCGCCACGGCACCGAGGAGGTCACATTGGAGATCCCCGGCGGCACCGTGGATCCCGGGGAAGATCCGCTGGCGGCCGGTTTGCGCGAGCTGCGCGAGGAAACCGGCTACGGAGGGGGCACCTCCGAGATGATCGGCGTGGTGGCGCCGAATCCGGCGCTGCTCAATAACCGTTGCCACACGGTGCTGGTCAGGGGCGTCGAGCCCCAGGGCTCGCAACAACTCGACGGACTCGAAGAGATCCGCACGCGCCTGGTTCCGCTGGCCGAAATCGCGGAGCTGATTCGCTCAGGGGCCATCACTCACGCGCTGGTCATCGCCGCATTTCACTACCTGTATCTGT
This sequence comes from uncultured Acidobacteriota bacterium, assembly GCA_964430745.1. GTDB lineage: Bacteria > Acidobacteriota > UBA890 > UBA890 > UBA890 > CBDCGW01. The sequence goes on from CAYSHI010000283.1 coordinate 10,490, forward strand.
TCGATCGCCCGTGAGCGATCGACGTCTCGAAGGAGCCCGGCCCCGATGAGTGCCCTCGAAGACCTCAAGGAGCGCCTCGCCGAAATCGCCGACATCGAGTCCGCGGCGGCCGTGTTGAGCTGGGATCAGGAAACCTACATGCCGCCCGGCGCCATCGAGGCTCGCGCCGCCCAGCTCATGACGCTTGCGCGTCTCGCGCACGAGGCGTTCGTTGCCGGCGGCACCGGCGAGCTGCTCGCCGCCGCCGCTGAGCTCGTCGCCGGCGAGCCCTACGACAGCGACGATGCCAGCCTGGTGCGCGTCACCCGCCGCGACTTCGAGCGCGCCACGAAGATTCCCGCCGATCTGGTTGCGCGCATCGCCCGGGCAACCTCCCTCGGTCAGCAGGCCTGGCAGGAGGCTCGCCAGAACACCGACTTCGCCGCTTTCTCGGCACACCTCGAGCGGGTTCTGGAGCTGTCACGGGAGAAGGCCGAGGCGCTGGGATACGAGGAACACATCTACGACCCCCTGCTCGACGAGTATGAGCCCGGCATGACGACCGCACAGTTGGAGGCGGTCTTCGCATCGCTGCGGCGGGAGCTCGTGCCTCTGGTCGCGGAGCTGTCCGATGTCGAGGGGACGATGCACGCGATCGACGACGGGGGCGGCGCCGGACCGACCGCTGACGGCGCGACTCCGGATACGGGGGCGTCGGAGGGAGCACCCGCCCGTGTCGCCCCGCCGCCGCTCGATCGTCACTTCGGAGCGGACGCGCAATGGGATTTCGGGGTCGCCGTGATGCGGGATTTCGGCTTCGACTTCGACCGTGGCCGACAGGATCGGTCGGCCCACCCGTTCACCAC
>CAYSHI010000284.1:0-17396 GCA_964430745.1 uncultured Acidobacteriota bacterium
CATGAGCGGGGACGCGCCGACGGGCCTGCCCTCAACTCCGGGGCACGCCGATACGAGGCCGGCCGACTCCGTGTCCGGTCAGAACGGCGGCACGAATTCGGGCGCTCCGTCGACGCGAACGCTGGTGGTTTTCGCGGCCACCGTCATGGCGTGGGTGGTCGGGCTGTTCGGGTTGTTCCGCCTGCCGTTGGTGCAGCAATCATTTCTCGTTCCCTTCGCCAAAATCCAGCAAGGGGTCGCCGTGGCGCTCTTCGGCGTCTCGCCGACCGCGATCGTGGTCGACGTAAGCTGCACCGGATCGGACGCCATGGCTCTCGCGATCGGCGCCGTGCTGGGGTTTCCGGCAACGTGGAAGCAACGTCTCCGCGCCGCGGGGATCGGCTTCCTGCTGATCACGGGCCTCAACACACTGCGCATCGCGACATTGTCGATGCTGACGGACCAACGGGCGCTGTTCGACCTGTTGCATCTGTACGTGTGGCCCGGGCTCATCGTGCTCGCGGCCGTCTTTTACGTGTTTCGTTGGATGCAGTCGGTGGCGCCGGAAGGTCCGATCGATGCGACGTCGGCCGCTCCTCCCACGGCTCCGACCGGCTCGGTCATCGCCCGTAGCCCCGATGCGGATCCGGGCCGCCCGGCGGCGGATGAACCGTCGGGCGCGAACGGTGCCTGGGGTATCGCCGCGTCGTCGCGGCGTCGCTTCGCGATCACCGCGGGTGCACTTGTGGCGGGATACTTCGCCGCCTCCCCGTGGCTCCTCACGAGTTCGACCTTGCAGCGCGTATCGGTGGGGTCGGCGGGGGTGGCGCGCACGATCATGGGCGGGCTGGGCGTAACCTCCTCCGTCAACGGCAACCTGCTGATGGCCGGAAACCGCGCCTGGTTGATCACCCCGGAGTGCATCGTGACACCGCTGATCCCGGTGTATCTCGCGACGGTGCTGTGCTGGCCGACGTCCCGTTCGCGGCGCGCGCTCGCGCTGGCACTGATGCCGGTACTTTTCTTCGCGCTGGGAGTGGCCCGCCTTCTCGTCCTGGCGCTGCCGGCGTCGTTTGCGGTGCATACGGTTGCTCTGCACGCATTCTACCAGGTCGCGCTGGCCATTCTGCTGGTGGTCTTGGCGACCAAAATCTCCCCGTCATACGTTCAAGGCTCTCATGGCCTGGCGTGGCGGCGCGGCGCTGTGGCAATCGGGCTCGGGATCTCGGGCCTGGCGGCGTACGCGGCCGCGCTCGTGCTGATCTTACGGCCGCTGGCGGACCTTCTCGGCGCGGTTCTTCCCCACCTCGGACACGGCTACGCCGACGGGCAGGGAGCGCTCATGATCCTTCCGGCATTTCAGGCGGGTTTCTTCATCGCCCTCTGGCTGGCTGCCGGAGGAAAAGCGTGGTCGGAGCGCATGGCGTGGGGGCTGGTGGCGCTCGCCGTCCAGCAACTGGGGGTCGTGCTGTCGCTCGGGGAGCTACAGGCCCACACGGGCTTCGAGTTGCCCATTGTGGCGATCCGCGCTTGCGCGATCGTCGCGCCGATCGCCCTGGTATGGTTGCTGCGCCGTGATCGCCCGATGTGGGGGGCACCCTTGCCGACACCGGGCACCGTGCTGTCAGGCTGAAGGCCGTTAACACAGCAGGTCTGGATGCAGGACCATCTCTTTTCGGACAGCCCCGACCCATCCAAGCGAAAATATCGCTCTTTTTGGGCGGACGTAGGAGAGACGTTCCCCGACCTCGGGGACGCGTGGTCGACCGACTACTACAGGCTCGACGAGCAGAGGCTCTTTCGGGACCACCTCGGCGATCTCCGCGACCTCAAGGTGCTCAAAACAGACCTCTGGGACGAGGCCAAGAACACCCGCATTCTTCGCTGGGCGGCACGGCAGGGGGCTGAGGCCCACGGCGTCGACATCTCACCGGCAATCGTGGGCACGGCCTCGCGTGAGTTCGAGCGGGTCGGCGAGCGCCTGCATGCCTCGCAGGGCGACGTGCGGGCGCTGCCTTACGCGACGTCGTCGTTCGACGCGGTCTATTCCATGGGCACGGTCGAGCACTTCGACGAGACAACCAAGGCCGTGGCGGAGATCTTCCGAGTATTGAGGCCGGGAGGGACCGCGATCGTGGGCGTCCCCAACCGATGGGACCCGTTCCTGCGACCGCTCATGGTGGCGACGATGTATCGCGTCGGCCTGTACGGATACGGCTTCGAGAAGTCGTATTCTCGACGCGGACTGCGGGAGATGCTGGTGCAGGCAGGTTTCGAGATCGTCGCCGAGACCGGCATCCTGTTCGTCCCCGGATTCCTGAGGATCCTCGACCTGGCCTGCAACGCCTGGGCGCGACCGTTGTCGGTCGTCACGGGTGCCGCCTGCTGGCCGTTTTCGGCCGCCTCGCGGAACAGCGCCTTCCTTCAGCGACACGGCTACCTGCTGGCAACGGTGGCCCGCCGTCCGGATTAGGTGCCGTGGCCGAGGGCGTGATCGGCAGGATCGAGAGAGGCTTTCTGGCGCTCGTGCTCGGCCTGGCCCTCAGCGCCTGGGCAGCCGTATCGCTGGCGGATGCCGGGCTCCTGAGACCGGCGTTCTTCGCCGCTGCGGCGGCCCTCGCCGCGATCTTCGCCTTGCTGGCGGCTCATCGTATAAGCGCCGCCGGCAGGCCGATCGAGACGTCGAAGGACGCCGTTTCTCGTCCCACACGCGGCCCGGGCAGCGGTGCCGTGCAAGCGCTCGCGGTTGCGGGGGTACTCGTGTCGTGCGCCTTGATCTTCTTCCCGCCCTACGAGACCTTCGTCTGGGCGAGCGACTCGAGCGTCTACCTCGGGCTGGGCGCGGAGATCGCTCGCAACGACGGCTTCGAGCTGCACGACCCGCTGCTCGGCGAGATCGAGCTACCGGCGCGGGCCGAGATCTTCCGTAACTGGACAACCGTCGACGCCACCGGGGCTCACGTCCGGCTGCCCGGCGGCTTCGCCATCCCGGAAATCACGGAGCCTACGGTGGTGGCCGGGTTTTCCCCCGTCTTTCCCGCACTGCTCGCCGTCGCCTACGACTTCATGGGAGCGCGCGCGATGCCCTGGGTGGCGCCGATATTCGGCACCCTGGCGATGGTGGCGCTGTTGCTCCTCGGCTGCCGCCTCGGCGGCACCGTGGCAGGTGTCGGCGCGGCCGCTCTCACCACCGTCGCGATGCCGCAGGTCTGGTTCGCCAGGTTCCCGATGCCCGAGATCGTCGCCGAGCTCTTCGTGCTCGCGGCGCTTCTCGCCCTGTGGCGGGCGTTGGCTGACGACCAACCGCTCTCAGGCGCACTCGCGGGCATGCTGCTCGGCATCGCGGCGCTGGGGAAGCTGGAGCTCGCCCCCATCGTGGCTGTCGCGTTGGCGACCTTCCTCGGGGTCCGGCTGCTGACGACGGGCCGGTGGTTTTCGCGCACCTACCTGTGGATGTCGGGAGCCTTCGCGACACTGATGGGGTATATGGTCTTCCACTACCTGCTGCTGCCAACGCACTACACGCTGTTCGTTCGGCAACGGATTGCTTCGAACCGCGTAGGCGCGGCGATCCAGAGCTTCGGTTGGGGTCGATTCGTCGTCGTCGTCGCGGCTGTCGGCATCATCGCGATCATCGCCCTGTGGCGACTCGGCGGGGAGCATCGCGCCCGACTCGACAGGCCGCGTTGGTGGGGCGCCGCGGTGCTAGTGGCCGTCGGCGCTTACTTCTTGTCCGGCACGAACGCACCCGGCGGAGCGAACACGGTCGGGGTGATTGCCGGGCTCGACGCGGCCGTGCGGTGGCTCGGCTGGTACCTGCCATGGCCTTTCGGCGCCACGCTCATCGCCGCCTCTATCGCTGCCGCCGGGCTGTCATGGAGGCGGCAGCCGAAACGCGTGATGCCCCCTGAGGGTGAGACGTTGGCGTTCGTCATTGTCCTCATTCTGGTCGCCGGCCTGCACGTGTTCCGTGTCCCGGACAGCAACGAGCACATCTGGAGAATGCGTTGGTTCGTGCCCGTGGTGATTCCCGGCCTCACGCTGCTGACGGCGACGCTCACCGCAACCGTGTCGCAGCGCCTGTGGCCGGGGCGCGGGGCTCTCGCGGCAGCGGTCGTTCTTGCCGCCCTGACGGTAGCTGTGGCGCTCCCGAGCCGCCCCCTTCTCGGGCAATCTCTGTGGGAAGGGTCGTTCCGTGCAGGCGACGAGATCGCCGCACGGTTGCCGGAGGGCTCGGTCGTGCTGATGGGTGCAGACCTGGCCGGCACTCACCTCGCGACGGCTCTCAACTACATCCATGGCGTTCGTACAATCGTGCTGCGACCCGGCGCCATCACGATGTTGGGCGATTTGATCACCGCTTGGATCGAGAACGACCGCCCCGTCTTCCTGATCACCGGCGAACAGATGTTTTCCTTCTATGCTCCTGCCTTGTCGCTCGCCGAGATCGATCGCCGGGTCCTCGCACTCCCCATCCTGGAGCGAACAACGGATCGGAGACCGCTACGGATCGTGAGCGAGGAGGCGCGGTTGGCGATCGGCCGGATTGTTGTTCGCCGGGAGGCGCCGACACTGATCGACATCGGCGACCCCGCCGACGACACGTTCTTCCAGCTTTTCGGCTTCCACGGCGAAGAGCTGGACGAGGGGCCCGCCGCCGCCCGCTTCCGATGGACCTCCGCAAGCGCCCGCCTGGTGATACCGCCAACCGACCGGGTACGTCTGACGTTGTCCGGAGCACGACCCGACGGCGTGGCCCCCGCTCGCCTGTCCTTGTCGGTCGACGGTGTGCTGGCACTCGAGGATCTGGAAATCTCGAACGAACCGATGGAGGTCGTCATCGACGTGCCGGCCGCGCAGGGCGCTACGTCGCCGCCCGGCCCGGGCGCTTCCGCGGCGGAAACCGCAACGACGAGGGGCCGCAACCTCGTGCTCCTCTCGACGACGTTCCGCCCTTCGCAGACGCGCAACTCGGCCGACGAACGATCGCTTGGCGTGAGACTGTATCGCGTGGAGCTAATCGGGATTCAAGACCGTTCAAACGACCGCGATCGACGCTAACGGTGGGCAAAACTGACTGCCGCAGACGAGCACGATTGGCGGATGCCGATCGGCTCGATCGGCATCCGAGACAGGACGGCTCCAACCGTCTTGCCCCCGTCCCCGATCGGTACTAATGTGCCGGTGACTGTAATTCGGACAACGTTGGTGGGGTTAACAGCTGCCGAAAGGGATACGCATGAAGATGGCATGGTCGGTACGCGTCGCGATGGTCGCCCTCGCGCTGGGGCTCGCGGCAAGCCCTTCCCTGGCGACGCCGCCCACGATGGCGTTTACGGCCGGCTCGTCGGTCGGGGTGCCACAGCAAAACGACTCGGGTCAGCCCATCATCCCGGGCACCCAGGGGATCGGTCTCAGTCAGTTCGTGTCTGACGCGACCCTCTCGACGATCTTTGCCTCCGACAACTCTTTCGCGGGAAACACCTTCGACCTCGTCAGCAACGTGGATATCACTATCGTCGGCTGGGACGTCAACCTGAGCAACGGTGGCGCGACGGAGACGATGGATGTCTACTGGCGTCTGGGAACTGCGGTCGGCAACGAGAACTCCGCCGCCGGCTGGAACCTCATGGGCTCCGACAGCGGCGTTGTGAGCCAGGGCGTGGATACTCCCACAGCGGTAGCGGTCGGCGGTCTGACGATGACTGCCGGCCAGGTCTACGGCATTTACATCGACATGTCGAGCTACTCGGGCTTGACCGTGGTCCTCTACACAAACGGCGGCCCGACCGTCTTCTCGAACGCCGACCTCAGCCTGACGACCAACGACGGTCGTGGCAACCCGGCGTTCACGGGGAGCCAGTTCTTCCCGCGCCAGTGGAACGGCACGGTCTTCTATAACTACGTCATCACAGCGCCGACCCTGCCGCCCTGGGCCGCCGCCCTCATGATGACGTTGTTGCTGGCCGCAGCAATCTATGTACTGCGCACGCGGGGAAGCAACCCGCTGGCCGGCTAGAGGACGAGGTCTTTTCCGGAGCTACGTCAAGGGGCCGATGAGGCGCCGCGTGCCATCCCGGCGGGCGCGCGGCGTCGTGGCCGTTACAGGCGTGTTCGTCGTCGCAGCGGCCGTCGTGGGAGCGACCTTCGCCACAGCGTCCGGTGCGGCGGCGTTCTCCACGACGAATGCGGCGGCCACGGAGGCCCCCGGAGGAGCCCAGCTTCCGCAACTGATGGAGGCGACCGCCGAGCACGGCATCACCTTCCGCCATCGTTACGGCAGCCTGGAGAAGTTCTGGCCCACCGAGTTCGGTGGCTCCGGCGGCGGCTGGATCGACTACGATCTCGACGGGCGCCTCGATCTCATCCTGATCAACGCACTCGACGATTTCGCCGACGATCCCGAAGGCGCCACCGCGCGCAGTCTGAGCGGCGCGCCGGATGCGTCGACCGCGGCGGACGACACCCTTGGCCACAGGCTATTCCGTCGTACGGGTGACGGCTTCGAAGAGCTGGCCGGCACCGGCATCGAGGACCGCGTCTGGGGTAACGGCATCGCGGTGGGCGACGTCGACAACGACGGCTTCCCCGACGTCTATATCACCGCGATCGGCCCCAACCGTCTGTACCGCAACAACGGCGACGGCACCTTCAGCCCGTGGGAAACCGGCGCCGAGGACGCGCGCTGGAGCACGAGCGCGGCGCTCACCGACTGGAACGACGACGGACTCCTCGATGTCTACGTCGTCAACTACGTCACCTTCGATCCGGTGGGCACCGCCAGGCAGGGCGACGGCGTATGCAACTACCGCGGTATCGACGTATTCTGCGGGCCGGAGGGCCTTCAAGGCGCCGCCGACGGCCTCTTCCTCAACCAGGGAGACAGTACGTTCGTGCCCGTCGAGGAACCACCTATCGATCCCGACCTGACGTACGGCTTCGCCCTCGTTGCCTCCGATTGCGACGGCGACCTGCTGCCGGAGGTTTTCGTCGCCGCGGACTCCACCATGAACCTGCTCTACAGCCGCGTGGAGGAGCAGATCGACGATATGTCCCTGTTCTCCGGGGCCGGCTACAGCGGCGCCGGCAGAGAGCAGGCGGGCATGGGGGCAACCGCCGGCGATTTCGACGGTGACGCCGACATGGATCTGTTCGTCACCAACTTCCAGAGCGACTACAACACGCTCTACCGCAACATCGGCGGTTGTTTCTTCGAGGACGTGAGCGAGGCGCTGGGGCTGAGTGGAAGCAGCCTGCCGTTCATGGGTTGGGCGCCCCAGCTCATCGACATCGACGGTGATGCCGATCTCGACCTGTTCATCGCCAACGGCCACATCTATCCACAGCTCGACGACGCCGGCATGGAGCCCTACGAGCAGCGCAACTTGCTGTACCTCAACCGGCTGCGCGAAGGGGGCGAAGCTCGCTTCGAAGAGGTAGGCGAACAGGTGGGGGGCGGCATGGCGCTGGTGCACGGCTCCCGCGCGGCCGTCGCCGGCGACTTCGACGACGACTTCGACACCGACATCCTGGTCACGAACATCAACGGCACGCCGGACCTGCTGCGCAACGAAAGCACCCTGCCCTACCCAGTGCTGCGCGTCTCGCTCGTGGGCCGAACGGGCAACCGCACGGCCTACGGGGCGCGGCTCACCGTGGAATCGAGTGAGATTCAGCAATCGTTGGAGTTGCGCGGCAGCGATGGCTACGCGGGCAGCAACGACCCGCGCCTGTTGGTGGCGCTACCCGGCGGTCGCGCCGACAGCGTGGTCATCGAGTGGCGCGGCGGCGCGACGACGCGCCTCGCCGATGTCGGTCCCGGCTGGATCGTCGTCGACGAACAAAATGGTGTCATTGCGCGCCGGGACCCATGAGGCACGACGGACCTCTCGTGCGGGCGACAGGCAGGACACGCGCGAAGGCATGGAGACGGCGCTGCTGACCCGCGGCGGACACAGAATCCTCGAAGCGGGGTCCGGGTACGATCGTGGTCCGTTAGAATCCGCCCCATGAGGAAGACGTGAGGTCAAAGCCTGGGCGCGGCATCGTATCGCTGTTCGCTCTCGCCCTTTCGGCGGGAGCGGCGATCGCCTCCCAGAGCGCGACTCAGGCGTTCGATACTCGAATGCAGCGCGGCCTCCAGTTGCTCGAGTCGGGTCAGGCGCAGCGCGCCGTCGTCGAGCTCGAGGCGGCGGTGGCGGAACGCCCGGAAAGCGTCGAAGCACGCTATCACCTCGGACGCGCCTTGCTCACCGGCGGGCGGCCGCGCGAAGCGGTGCCCCATCTGCAGATAGCACTCGAGAGCGCAACCGAGCCCGGCCCGGTGCAGTTTCTTCTCGCACAGGTGTTCTTGCAGCTCGACGACTTGGAGGCTGCGGGCTCCGCGCTATCGGCCGCCGCGGCTACGCGACCCGGCTACGCTCCGATCGACTACTACCGGGCGGAGCTCTGCTACCGACTCGGTCGGCTCGACGCCGCCCGTACCGGCTTCGCGCAGGTCGCGGATCTGACACCCGGTTGGGAGATGCCGCGTGTGCGCTCCGGCATGATCGCCCTCCAACAGGATGAGCCGACTGCCGCGATCGAGTGGTTTCGCGCCGCTCTGGCGCTCAACGAGCGCAATCCAGCGCTGTGGATGCGCCTGGCTTCGGCGCTGGTGGCCGACGGGCAGGCCGAGGAAGCTCTGGCAGCCTATCGAAAGGCGGTCGAGGTGGGGCCACGCTTCATGCCGGCGCACGTGGCGCTCGTGGGACAACTCAACGGCCAGCGTGACCACGAGGGCATGAAGGAGGCGCTCGACGGTGTCTTCGCGCTGCAGCCAAACCATCCCCTCGGCCACTATCAACTCGCCTCCCTGCTCTCGGTGCAGGGCGAAAACGAGCCGGCCCTGGAAGCCGTCGATGTCGCCGTGGCCGGCTTCGACGCCCAGGCCGCTGCTTCCGGCCCGCAGCCGGGAGGGTCCGGCATGAGCGATTCCGAGCGACACACCTACCGTGCCCTGTCGCGTGGTCTGCGCGCGCAGCTGCTCATGAAGTTGGGACGCAACGACGAAGCCGAGGCCGAGGCGCGCCGCGTGGTCGAATCCGACCCCTGGTATCCCGACGCCCATTTCGTGCTCGGCACCCTGCAGTTGCGCCGGCGCGACCCGGAAGGCCGCGCCCGACTCGAGCGCTTCAAACAGCTTTCCGACGCCCGCGAGCACCGCGAGCAGGCCGACACCATGCTGAGGGCTGACGACCTGGTGCGCGCCCGGTCCGAGTACGAGCTCGCAATCGCGGCCGACCCGACCAACTCGACGGCGCTCGTCGGCATGGCCACCGTGCTGCGCCGCAGCGGCGACGCCGCCGGGGCCCTGGAGCTTCTCGATCGCGCCGAACCGTCGAGCGCCGAAACCGTTACCTGGTACCGCGAGCGCATTCTGGCGCTCGACGCCGAGGGGCGCGACGACGAGGCGCAGGAAACGTGGCGGCAATCGCGTACCATGGGCCTCGACCTCGGACCCGAGGTGTGGCGGGTGACGCGCCGCGAAATTGGTGGCTGTTCATCAGCACCCTGAATGCGAACGGCGCGATCAACGACGGACTACTAACCCCGCTATTGGCTCCAACCGCGTCGATTCCTGGAGCCGGTTGAGCACGATGTTTACTCCGTGGCCGTCTCACGAAATAGGAAGTGCACGGTGGTGGGGTCCGGTTGTAGGCAGGCGACACGTACTAATTGACCATGATGGTCATATCTAATACCCTTAAGTGACCATTATGACCATGGAGAGACGATGCCGCTTCGAGAGCCGGTGAACATAGCCGACGCCAAGGCCCGCCTGCCCGAGCTCGTGCAGCGCGCCGCTCGCGGGGAGGAGATCGTGATCGCACGAAACGGCCGGCCGCAGGCGCGCCTCGTACCGCTCTCCCCGGCGAAGCCTCGTGTCCCAGGGAGCGGGGCGGGAGAGTGGCACGTCGTTGGTGACTTCAACGAGCCCTTGCCCGACGAGCTCTTGGCAGAATTTGAGGGCCGGAAATCGTGAAGCGTGTCTTGCTCGACACCGAGGCCCTCATCTGGTGGGACGCCAACGACCCGAGGCTCGGCGGTAACGCCCGCGCCGTCATCCAGGACGCCGACGAGGTCTACGTCAGCGCCGCTTCGGCCTGGGAAATCGTCATCAAAACGGCGCTCGGGAAGCTCCGCACTACGCGCTCGCCGTCGCAAGCCGCCGCTGATGGAGGCTTTCTCGAGCTGCCGATTGCCTTCGAACACGCCGAAGAGGTCGGTGAGCTGCCGGCGCACCACAGCGACCCATTCGACCGGCTGATCCTCGGCGTTGCCCGCGTCGAAGGGCTCGGCATCATCACCGGCGATCAGATGTTCTCGCTGTACGATGTCCCGCTGATCGACGCTCGCAAGTAGCCCGCTGAACGGCGGGATCCGTTCATTCGGCACGATCGTGTTAGCTCGTCAAACCAGTTGGGGGCAAAGGCGATCTTGGTCGGCGTCGCGTAACACCGGCTCCGGGCCCGGCTCGAGCGGAATCTCCACGACGACGTCCGCCGTCAGACAGCGCCGCCCGTGCCGGATGCAGTACAGCGTGCGATCCTCGCGGCCCCAGCGGAACCCGTGGCAATCCGGCGTGTACCTCTAGCGCGACACGCCCCGCGGTCGCGGCGGGATCGCGAGGAACATCTGTGGATCGGCGGGCACGATGCCGCCGCGCACCAGCGTGAGGCCACCCGCGGGGTGCGGCCAGGCCCGGAGTGTGCGTCCCCACCGTAGTGCCTCAGCGAGGGCGGAGCTCTCGTCCACAAATCGACCATTACGATTGACCAGCAGCACATCCCCCTCGATCCGCTCCGGCGCGAGCCCCCCCGTCGCCAGCCAGAGATCGGCCGCGCCGGATCCCCCGGGCGCGGGGACGATTGCCGCGAGATCCTGCACGAGCGCGTGAATCGTGGGCAGGGCGCCGGGCACCTCCTGCAGAACACCGTCTGCGGTGCGCCAGAGCGTCAGAAGCGGCGTCGGCTCTTCTCCGACGGCCTCGTCGCCGGGGTCGAGTAGTTGAGCGACCGCGGTCTCGCGAGACGGCAGTGCGCGTGCCGTGACGAGATCGGCATCGCCGTCGCCGTCGACATCCAAGGCCAGGGCCGCGCTCAGCGCCCCGGTCACGAGCGGCTCGTCGGCCGCGAAGCGATCCACGCCTCGACGCCAATAGATCGCGCCGGCAACGTCAGGCCCTGTGCCGAAGCTGCCAACGGCATTCCCCACGAAGACGTCGACCCCTCCATCGTCATCCCAGTCGGCGGCGGCGACGACTGGGCCGGCGAGTCGCCGAGGCAATCCCGAGACCGCGCGCTCCCGCCAGACGCCGCCGCTCGGCTCGTACCAGCGCAACGGGGCGTTTCCTCCCCCGGCTAGCAGCAGCGCGCGACCGTAGTCGTCGTTGATGAAGAACCCTCTCCACGGAATGGCGCCGGGGCCTCTCTCGGACCCCGCAACCGCGTATCGGCCGCTTGACGGTGCACGGCGCCAAGCAGGGCCGGCAGCGCCCAGGGGATGCCCGGAACCCTCCGCCGCCGCGAAATGGACCGGATGGAGCGGTCTCCAGGCCGCGACCTGCAGATCGGGGCTTCCGTCGCCGTCGAGGTCGACGCCTGCCGTCAGCGGCATGGCGTCGGCGGCGACCCGGCCAACAACATCGGATCGTGCCGGGCGTGGCGATCCGTCTGCACCCCAATATGCCGAGAGCGCCCCGTGCAGCGCATCTCCCAGACAATCCCGACCCTGCGCCTCGTCCCCACACATCGCCCTGATGGCCGCCTGACGCAGTCGCTCCGCATGGGCACCATCGCCGCCTCTCACCGCGAGCCAGATCCCGAGAGCGTACGCCTCCGCGCCGCGAGGATTCAGCCCGAGGGCCGCTTCCACCTCGGTGGCGGCGAGCTCACCGTCACCACGGTAGGCGGCCCAGCGCGCCTTGAGTAGGTGGCTTTCGGAATTTCCCGGGTTGATCTCCAAGGCACGGTCGATCATCTCGTCGGCGGTGTCCAGATCGACCGCCCATCCCGGCAAGGGCGTGCCGGCCACGCGGCTCAGCTGCTGCCAGGCGCGGTTGCCGCGTGGGTCGGCGCTCGCCAGCCGCTCGAGCAAATCCCAAGCCTCTCTCACCTCGCCGCGCGCGTAGCGCAACTGCGCCAGGTTGTGGAGGGTGTCGAGATGGGCCGGCTGGATCGCCAGGGCCCGCTCGTAGTCGGCAATCGCGGCGGCGCGATCACCGGCGCGCCGCGCCTCATTGCCGGCCCGATAGAACGCCCAGAAGTCCTCGTCGCTGCCCGAGGCAACGGAGACGGCAGCCGGGTCGGAGCCGCTGCCCCGGCGCAGCACGTGGCGAGTGTCGACCGCGAGGCCGGCGAAGGCCTCCTCCGACCCATCGGGCCAGCGAACCACGACGCGATCGATCCGTTCCGCGTCACCCAGGCCGAAGTGCGCCGTCAGCGAATGTTGCGACAGATATGACGCCGAACCGCCGACGCTCACGAGCTGACTTTGCTCTCCGATATCGACGCGGATGAACGCGCCGATACCGTCAGGGTTCCCGCCCTCCTGGTTCAGATCGATCTCGATCCAGTGGTTGCCGGGTGTGCCGCCGTTGTCGAGCAGCAGCACACCGCGGCCGTGGACGAGCACGGCGATGTCGACGTCGCCATCGCGGTCGTAATCCGAAGCGGCCGCGCCGCGCGCCACCAGCAGGCGCTCGAACGGCGGGCCGGCGACGTCGGAAAGCTCGAAGAAGCCCTCCTCTCCGCGATTCCAAAACAACTGCATGCGGTGGGGGAGCAACCGAGACTCGTCGGCCTCGTCCTCGATGGTGTGCCCATTGGCAACGAACAGGTCCAACCACCCGTCGTTGTCCAAATCGAGGAAACCGGTGCCCCAACCGACGTAGTCGAGCCCGGTGGCACCCAGGCCGACCAGATCGGCGACGTCGGTGAACAATGGCCGCTCGCCCTCGCGGTCGCCCGTCATGTGGTTCTGGTAGAGGGCGTTCTCCTGCGCCACCCAGTGGGTGACGAAGAGGTCGAGATCGGCGTCGCGGTCGTAGTCACCCACGGCCAACCCCATGGCGCCGCGGTAATCGGCGGTGAGCGAGAGGGTGGAGATGTCCTCGAAGGTCCCGTCGCCGAGGTTCATGAAGAAGGCGTTGTCGGAAATGTCGTTGGCGACGTACAGATCGAGATCGCCATCAGCATCCCAATCGGCCCAGGCGGCCGAGAGGCTTCGGCCGGCGGCGTTGGCCACTCCGGCAGCCTCCGCCACGTCGGTAAATCGCCCTCCGTCGTTGCGAAAGAGCCGGTTGGCAACCGGCTGATACGACGCCGGGTTCAGCGTGAACGGCACGGCACGACCGTACTGCATCATCACCGAGCCGCCCCGCGGTTGCATGCTCTCGTCGAAGTCGACGTAGTTGGTCACGTACAGGTCGAGGTCGTCGTCGCCGTCGTAGTCGACCCACACGGCGCCGGCGCTGAAGTCGTCGCCGCCTCCCACACCGGTTTCCTCCGTTACCTCGGCGAATCCGCAGAAGCCGTCGTTGCGAAACAGCGCGTTGCCGCCGTAGTTGGTGACGTACAGGTCGACGTCGCCGTCGGCATCGTAGTCGCCCCAGGCTGCGCCCATGCCGAAGTCCTTCAGACCGACGCCCGCTTCGGCACCGATCTGCTCGAAGGTGCCGTCCCCGCGATTGCGATACAGGGCATTGCCTGCCACCCCGGCACGCTCATCGGGTGACGACCCGATGGGAGCGACGAAATTGACCACGTACAGGTCGTCGAAGCCGTCGCCGTCGCAATCACCCCAGGCGAGCCCCGAGCCCATGTCCTCCGGCAGCACGCGCGAGCGGACCGCCGGGAAGTGGCGCAAGCCGATGCCGGCGCGGGCGGTGCCGTCGGTGAACCGATTGGTGGGCGCATTGGCCGGAAGCTCGCGCGCCAGCACATCCACGATGCCGGTATCGGTGTCGGCGTCACGGACTCGTTCCACCCACATCACGCCGGCAACGACAACCAGCGTCAGCGCGAGCGCCGCGGCACTGTAGCGCACCAGCAAAGCTTGGCGCGCGGTCACCTTTCGGGCGTCTCTGCACCAACCCGAATGCGGGCGCTGGCCTCGGAGACGTCCGTAATGGCGGCGGTCAGCCCCTGATCCGGAAAGAGGAAGTCGACCAGATACTGATCCACCTTGCGGTAGCGCAGCTTGGCCTCGACGACCAACTCGCCGGCATCACCGGCGGCGCTTTCGGGCAAGGTGAACGAGTAATCCGCGACGTCGGAGTAGCCCGGAAAGAGCGTGCGCTTGAACCGCGCACCGACCATCTCCCAGAGGTTATGGCGATCGATGAGGTTGCCGTACTGATCGATCGCCTCGGCCTTGAAAATGGTCGTATCCGGGTCGAGAAAATCGTCCTCCGTCAGCATGCCGGACTGGAACACGACGTTGCCGGCGGCGTCGCGCACGTCGACTTCGATCCACGCCTGGATGATGTCGAGTGGGCCGGTGGGAAAATCGTGTCCGGGTTTGTTGTTGATGGTCACCACCTGGATGTGGACCTCCTCGCCCGGCTCGGCAGTCTCCGGAGCAACGATCTCGAGCGGAACAGCGGGCCCGGTGGTCCACTTGCCGGCGATCTCGGGCACCTCGATCTCGCCGCGCATCCACTTCTCGGTGAGCGCGACATGTTCCTCGGCGCCGGGAAGCTCGAGCAGCGTGGGCAGGTACTGATTGGCGGCGAGGAACTGGTGGCTGCGGTGCTTGCCGTCGTCGCCGGCACGGTTGTAGTCATCGAGGTCGCCGCTGGCGGGATCGTTCGAGTCGACCAGGCGCATGTGACACTCACGGCAGGTGATCGTGCGCTCGACGTCGTCGGGCGCGTGCCAGCGACTCTGACGCCAGGTGTCGTACTGGTTCTGTAGCTGCACCCAACCGACGTTGTTGATCTCCTCGTCGATGAACTGCTTGTGGCAGGCACCGCAATACTCCGGTGTGCGGTAGAGGCTGCGCGAAAACGAATTCACGTGCTGACGCGGGTAGGCGCGGATGAGGAAACGACCGGCCCAGCCCGCCAGCGGCTGCTCGGAGAGCTCGTGCAGGTAGCGTGGCTGCGCCGCGACGACGTAGTTGGCGTTGCCGCGAACGTCGGTGCTCTCGATCGAATGACAGACGACGCACGAGACACCTTGCTGAGCCCCGATCCCGGAAAGGTCGTCGCTGTAGAGATTCTTGAGCCCGGAGAACAGCGCGATCGGGTCGTGGCAACCGCCGCAATAGCGGGTCGATTCGGGGCCGTTGTTGGCCGCCATCGCCCCCTGCACGCCCTGAAAGAACGGCGACATCGACGAGTAGCGGTGAGAGCTCGGGAGCCACTCCTCGACGATCTCGGTGTGGCAGCCGGCATCGCCACAGCGTTCCGAGTTGCCCAGCGGTTGTGCCACGAGCGCCCCGCCGGTGGCGGTGGTCGCCAGGCTGGGCGCGAACGGATTCTCGCCGTAGGGAAGCTGGTAGTCGGCCGGAAAATCTCCCGTCAGCGGGGTTGTCGGACTCTGGAGCACCCACAGCGTCGTCACCAAACCGGTAACGACCAGGGTCGCCGCAGCGCGCCGAAGGAACACCCCCTGCGCCGCACGCATGCGTGCGGCCTTTTCGCCGGCGTTCTGACGTAGGTGTCGCACCATGATGATGGCGAGATGCCAGACGACCAGCGCTGTCGCAATCAACCCGCCAATAAGGTGCACGCGGTCCCAGGCATAGCTGATGCGCCGCCCCCAACCCGCTTCAACGGTTAACCAGACGCCGCTCACAACCACCGCGGCCAGCGCCGCCAGTGAGAGGTAGCCGAGCAGCTTGTGCTGGTTGAAGGGGCGCTCACGATTGGTCTTCCAGTGGTGCCACTGGTACATGATGTAGGGCACCACGAACAAGACGCCGAGCAGTGTGTGCAGCAGCACCATCACCTGCGCAGCGACGCTGAACGGCCCGAAGTAGATGTAGAGCCCGGTGATGGCGAGGAAGCCGAAAAGACCGGCGACCACGGCGGTGAGCTTGGCGCGCCATTCACGTAGCTGAATCGCCTCGAACAGGTCCGTCTGCCCGTTTTCCACGGATTCGCCCTCCGTCTTGCGGTGCTAATCAGACCACTGTGTCCGCTTATACTGCCCAAGGTGCGGCCAACTCTCAAGCAGCACCCTCGTGTGCCGGATTCCCGCGCCGCTGGGCTTCCCCGCCCGCCCAGCGCAACCGGCCATCCTTCACCGTGGTTACGACCGTCGCCGATCGACGTAGAATGCTTCCATGAAGCCTTTCCAAACACTCGATTCGTTCACCGCGCCGGACGGCCAACGCCTGACGCTGCACCACCGCGACGGCGATTACTTCATCAATCTCGACGGCCACGAGCTCATGTCGACGCGCGTGCACGGATCGGAGACGGAGCTCGGAACCCTCGGCTGCTCGGGGCTCGCGCGCAACCGGAAGCCGCGGGTGCTCATCGGCGGGCTCGGCCTGGGATTCACGCTCAAAGCGGCGCTCGGCGTGCTCGGTGCCGGCGCCGAGGTGATACAGGCGGAGGCCTTCCCTGTCGTCGCCGAATGGCATCGGCAGCACCTGAAGGCGCTCGCCGTGCCGCTCGAGGATCCGCGCGTGCGCCTGCACCTCGGTGACGTGTCGGAGCTGATTCGGAGCCCTTCGGGTGGACGCTACGACGCGATCCTGCTCGACACCGACAACGGCCCCGACGCCATGTGCGTCGACACCAACGCGTCGATGTATGACGACACAGGCCTGGAGCTGATCAGGTCGGCTTTGAGGCCCAAGGGCACGCTGGCGGTCTGGTCCGCCCACGAGGCGCCCGCCTTCGTCAAGCGCTTGCGGCGCGCGGGCTTCGACGTCCGCCCTCAGACAGTGCGCGGGCATGGGCGCAAGGGGCCGCGACACGTCGTCTTCTTGGCCGTGTCCTGAGGCGCGAAGAGCCGTTTCGCGCCGCGGTCACGCTTCGATGATCTCGGTATCCGCGACCGTCAGCCCGACGCGATATCGCTCGTCGAACGGATTCTCGTAGGGGATGCCGAGCTGGTCATAAACGGCCTCCGGGATGCCGATGTCGGCGAGGGACAAGGCGCCGGCTGTATCCGGGTGCAATCCCTTCTTGGGCAACGCCAACGTCATCGTGTGGGACGCGCGAGCGAATTCGCCCTGCGCTTCACCGCTGGTGGCGTCGATACCCGAGGGCACGTCGAGCGAGAGAACCGGCGCGCCGCTGTCATTGGCCCAGGCGACAAGATCGAGCGCGCGGCCACGGAGAGCGCCACGGAGGCTGTAGCCGACGACCCCGTCGACGACCAGGTCGACGGGCTGACTCGGGAGGTCATCGAACGTCA
>CAYSHI010000285.1:0-21425 GCA_964430745.1 uncultured Acidobacteriota bacterium
GAACCGATGCAGAGGGAACGCGTAGGGCAGCGATGCCCTTGTCGCGTGTACTGCGCGCCATGAGAATCCGGCGAAGCCGCTCCCTATTCCCCGCGCACCTCACGCGAAAGGGTATCGCTGCCCCTAGCGTGCCCGCCTAGCACCCAGGCTCCCGTCTACCTCAAAAACCCGCCCCTCGAACCAACGGCTAGAGACTGTTGATGAGAAAACCGCCGTCGACGACCAGACACTGACCCGTGACGTACGAGGACGCGGGCATGCTCAGGAACGAGATCGCCGAGGCCACTTCTTCGGGCTCGGCGATGCGTCCGAGGGGCGTTCTTTTCAAGATGTACTCGCGATAGGCATCGTCCTGGAGCGGCTTTTCGACCAGCGGCGTGCGAGTGTACCAGGGGGCGACCGCGTTGACGCGAATGCCGTCGGCCGCCCACTCGCCGGCGAGGTTGCGCGTGAGCTGCAATAACGCCGCCTTGCTCATGCCGTAGGGAGCGCCGGTGGGCATGTGCGTGAGGCCCGCGACCGAGAGCACATTCACGACGGTCGCCTCCTCGCCCGCCTCTGCTCCGCCGCGCCGCAGCATCGGGTGCGCGCGCCGGCAGACGTCGAAGGCCGAGATCATGTTGGTGCGCATGATGAAGTCGAACTCATCGTCGGAATACTCGATCGCCTTCTTACGCACGTTGGTACCGACGTTGTTCACGACCGCATCGAGCCCCTCCCAGGTGCCGGCGATCTCGCCGAACAGCGCCTCCCGATCGGTTGCCTCGGCAACATCGGCCACCGCGCCGTGAACCTCGTGTCCGTCTGCTCGCCACCGCTCGACGCGCTCTCGGAGACGGTCTTCGGTGCGCGCGACGGCGAACACCTCGGCGCCCAGCTCCAGCATCTGCTGCGCCGTGGCGCGACCGATGCCTTCCGTGGCGCCGGTGATCAGCACCCGCCTGCCTTCGAGATTCCACACGTTGCTCATTGAACCCCTCCGAAGGCGACCCATAGGAGAACAATGAGCGACGCCGGAAAGATCGACCGTGACCAGACGTCGAGTGTCATCGCCAGTTTGTGTCGGTCGGCATTTTCGAGGTAGCTGGTCGCCCCGACCTCGATCAGCGCGAGAAAAACAAGGGTCGTCGAACCGATGGTAAAAAGATCCAGCCGTGTGAAGTAGGTAAGCGGCGGCACCAATTGGGCGAGCGCGAAACGGAACGCCACCAACGACAACATCGACGTCGCTGCCACCGCAAGCTGGGCCTCGATGTGTTGCGGGTTGATCCAGAAGGCGATCCAGGACATCGCCACGACGAACGACAGCGGCACGATGACCGTCCAGATGTAATAGGTCGGGTCGCGCTGCAGGGGCTGCCGGTAAACGAGTCGGAAATGATCCGGCGACACGAAGCTTCCCACCTCCATCGCGAACGACGGCTCTCCAATGGACCAGTTGGCGATCGTGAAATCCGGCGCCAGCCCCAGGGACGCCTCGTTGAGCTCGATGACCGCCTCGTCCGGATAAACGGGAAAGATGATGGGAATCTCCAGCGTCTCACGGTCGAACGGGAAATCGGCGAGATCGAGCCGGATCGAGACCTCGCCCGTGAACCGCTGCACATAGCGCACGTCGCCGTTGGGGAAGACGCTGACGATCTCGGGCAAGCCGCGGCGAAGCGATCGATCGGTGAGAAACACGATCGGCGGTAGGCGGACCTGGACGGCATCGAACTGCGTGACCTTCTCGAACACGCCCGCGAGCCTTTCGTCGTGCCAATCGAAGCGCACGACGAAGTCCATCATCGCCACCTGCTCGGAGTCGTCGATCTTCATGATGTCGATCACCGTGAGCCCGGCCAAGATCGGCGTTCGCTCCCCCGGCAGGCGACGCATGTCGACGCCCGGATCCTGCGCCGGGACAGCTCCGGCAAGTAGAGCGGCGGTCAGCGCCAGAGACCACATCATCTTCGCCCTCCTTCAGTCATCGGCAGTTGTCGCGTTCGCCGACTCGATCGCCACATCCGGAATCCTTCACCGGGCTCACCACCAGCCGGAGTCGCCTTCGCCCTTGAACGGTCCCGTGATCTCGGGTGTTATCCAGCCCCCGTAGAACCCACCCGGCTGGGGCTTCACGCGCACGCCGTCGACACTGCAGTCGAGACGCGCCGGGTAGAAGGAAAGGTAGTCGGTGATCTCCTCGAACTCCGGAAACGGGTCGCCGTAGCTCCAGCCGACACGGGGCAGCACCTCGCCGTCAGCGACTACCGACCAGTAGGTCGCCGCGCCCTTCCACTCGCAAAACGAAGACCCTTCTGCACGATCCAGCAGAGCCCGGTCCACGGCGTCCGGTGGCAGGTAGAAGGTCGGAGGACTCGCCGTTTCCAGCACTCGTATCGACCGTACGGTGTCCGCAATGACCACCCCACCGTGGCGAACAATCACCCGTCGACTATCAGCTTCGAGCCGCGGCGGACGCGAATAGTCCCAGACGGATTCCTGGCCGGGGCCAGCATCGGCGGCAAATGGTGGTCTCTTACTACCGTCGTACTTCCACACGCGCTCCATTAAACCGCAATGCCGACCTCATCGCGCGATCCACCCGGCCAGGACACGATGTCAACCTCACAGAGCGATCAACCCGGCCGGAAGATAGTGCCGGCCTCACTGCGCCATCCGCCCGGTCAGAAGATGACGCCGACGCTGACCGCGAACGTGTCCTGCTTGATGCTCTCGCCTTCGTCCGGCTCGCCGAGCTGCCGCAATCCGAAGGTGTAACGGGCGTCGACGGTGACGACGCCCCAATCCTGCATGAAGTCCACGCCGCCGCCCAAGGTAATGCCGACGTCCGTGCCGTTGAGCTCGTCCTTGATGTCCTCGGTCTCGGTCATGCCGTCGAGCGTGAGCGATTGCCGGGCGTTGACGAGAAACGAAAAGGTCGCCCCCGCCATCGCGAACGGGCGCACCCCCCGATCGCTATTGCCGTGGAACTTGGCAAGAACGGGGATTTCGAACCAATCGGTGTCGATCTCGCCGTTCGCGACCCGGCCTTCGGCGATCACGTCGGCCTTGACCTTCTTCTGCGAGTAGAGAAACTCGGGTTGAATCGTCACGTTGGAGCCGGCGGCGAAGGCCAGCAATCCGCCCACCGAGAAACCGTTGCCCGTCTTGAAAACGATCGGTATCTCGTCGTCGGCAAACGCCTCGCCGCGCACCCGGCTCAGGTTCCAGGCCGCCTTTCCACCAACCTGGACGGGTCGACTCGAACCCTGAGCATCGGCCCTGTGCGGCACGAGCACGGCACTCATGGCCACCAACGTGATTCCCACCACCAACCACGACCCACGCTTGTTGCGCATCGCGACTCCCTTTCTTCGGAGCGACGTCGGCCAGGCGGGCGCACCGCTCCTGTTGCCGGAGAGCTGTCGTGGGGGTCGGCGCGTGGTGGCTACAAGAAAAGTGTACGCAAGTGGGCTGTGCCGACGCACGTCCGATCCGCGCCGGCGTGTTGCCCCGAAACCACGGAACCACGCGAGGCAGCATTCGTCTCCGAATTGACCGGCCGAGTCGCTAAGATGCGCAACAAAGGCGTGTGACGCCGGTGCGGCTCGTCGCCGGCTCGCCGATCCGCAACAGCTCGGTGGCGTGACGGATGCTCTTCAACTCCTGGGAATTCGCTGTCTTTTTCGTCAGCGTGCTCCTGATCTATCGCCGACTCGCGACGCGACAGCAGAACGTATTGCTGCTGGTCGCCTCGTACATGTTCTACGGCTGGTGGGACTGGCGATTCCTGAGCCTCATCTGGATCTCCACCGTCGTCGACTACCTGGTCGCGCTGCGTCTCGGTCGCTCGGAGACGACCCGGCGTAGAGCGGTGCTGATGATCAGCATCGTCACCAACCTCGGGCTGCTGGGATTCTTCAAGTACTTCAACTTCTTCGTCGACTCGGCCGCCGTGCTCATCGAGGCCGTCGGGTTGAACGCCAACATGCCCACGCTGCGGGTCGTGCTGCCGGTGGGCATCAGCTTCTACACGTTTCAGACACTGGGCTACACGATCGATGTCTATCGGGGCCGCGCCGTGCCGGAGCGCGACCCGATCACCTTCGCGACGTACGTCGCCTACTTTCCACAACTCGTTGCCGGCCCCATCGAGCGCGCCACCCACCTGCTGCCGCAGCTCGCCCGGCCGCGCATCGTCGACAACGACAAGCTGGCCTCCGGCGCGCTGCTCATTCTCATCGGCCTGACACGCAAGGTCGCCATCGCCGACCCCCTCGCCGGCATCGTCGACCGGGTTTTCGCCGACCCGGCGATCTGGGGCTCGGCCGACCTGGTGCTGGGCGTGGCGGCCTTCGCGCTGCAGATCTACTGCGATTTCGCCGGCTACTCCGACATCGCGCGTGGCACCAGCCGCATGCTCGGCATCGAGTTGATGGAGAACTTCAACCATCCCTACTTTGCCGCGGACATCAGCACGTTCTGGCGCCGCTGGCACATCTCACTGTCGACCTGGTTGCGCGACTATCTGTATATACCGCTGGGCGGCAACCGCGGCTCGCGCTGGTTCACGTACCGCAACCTCATGATCACCATGTTGCTGGGTGGTCTCTGGCACGGTGCGGCGTGGACATTCGTCGTCTGGGGAGGGATTCACGGGCTGGCATTGGTGGCACACAAGCGCTTCGTCGACGGGCGGCCGCCCGATCACACGCCCACGCGGATCGGTCGTGTGTTGAGCTGGTCGGCCTGTACCGTGGTCGTGCTGTTCGCCTGGATCTTCTTCCGCGCACGGACCTTCGGCGCCGCCTACGAGATGATCACCGGCATCGGCGCCCTCCGAGGGGGCCTCCCCGAGACGGCTGCAGCCGCTACGTTCGTCGCCCTGCTGGCGCTGCTTCTGCTCATCGACCTGCCGCAATACCGGCGCGGTACACACACCGCTATGATCGAGTGGCACTGGCTGCCGCGCGGTCTGGTGTACGCCGCGTTCATCCTTCTGATTCTCCTGCTGACGCCGGAAGATGACGTCCCCTTCATCTACTTCCAGTTCTGACGGGTCGGGGGTCTCTTCTTCCTCCAAGCGGGCGCTGATCCTCTGCCTCGGCGTGCTGCTGTTGCTCGAGTTCGGCGCCGCCCGCCGCGACTGGCTGTGGCGACTCGATCCTCGCCGGCCCGTGGGCATCCTGCTCGCCGTCGAAGACGAGATCATCGCCCCGGCCGAAGACGTGCGCGTTGTGGCCCTCGGTAGCAGCGTCATGCGCGATGCGCTGCTGCCACGCGCTTTCGAGCAGGCGGCCGGGCTCCCCGAGGGCAGCGTGCTGAACCTCAGCTTGCCGAATGCGACGCCCTTCGACTTCGTCCTGCTGTACGAGCGGAATCGCGACGTCATCAGCGGCGCGCGGTTGCTTCTGGTGGGCATCGAGGACTGGTTCTTCTACGAAGAGCCCGGCGTGTCCGAGCGCTATCACCGATGGGCGAGCCTCGGCGACCGGCTCGCGGACTACGAAGGGTCCGCGCGCCTGCCGGTGCTGGTTTCGTGGGGTTGGAAAACCTACGCGGCCCGCCAGGCGTTCGCCATCGACGGCCTCACGGCGGCCGTGCGTGGCGAGCGCGCCGATGTCATCGGCGACGACGGTCGCACGAGCTGGCGTCCCGACGAACAAGAAACGGGCTCGGGCACGTTCGACCTGGCGTCCTACGAAGCTCGGCTGGGCGAGCGGGAATGGCGCGATCGTCAGGTGCGCTATCTCGGCGAGCTCGTCGAGCTGGCTACGTCCGACGGGGTGCCGATCGTGATCGTGCGCATGCCGATGCGCGCGTCGGCGTTTCGCCTACGGCAACAGGTCGACCCGCAGGCGGAGTCGCGCCTGCAGCAGGCCATGGCCGCCGCGGCGCCCGGCGCGCTCCTCGACTTCCCCACCGGCGATGCGGCCGGGCTCGAAGAACGCATGTTTCTCGACGAGCGCCACCTGGGCACCGCCGGAGCGCGGGCCTTCAGCGGCGTCCTCGCGAGGTGGGCGGCGGCCAACCACACGCTGCGGTGATACGGTTTCCGCCATGGCTTTTCTCAGCACCAAGAACTTGCGCCGGAAGGGCGGCCTGTCGACCATCGGCGGCCGTGTTTCGAAGGTCGGATTTCGTTACTGGTTCATCCCCGTGCTCGCCGTCGCCATCGCCGGGGTCGGCTGGTGGACGCGCTCGATCATCGAGACCACGCTCAAGAATCGTATTTCCGAGAACCTGGTAACGATTCTCGATACGGACGTCGCGGCCCTCGAGTTCTGGCTCGAGGCCAAGCGTGATGCCGCCGCCGTCCTCGCGGACCGCACGGTGGTGCGCGCTCTGGCGGTCCAGGTCGTCGAGGCTGCGCAGAGCAGCGGCAGCGATCCCGCGATCTTGCTCGGGTTGCCGGCTCGCGCGGAGTTGGCGGAGTTTCTCTCACGACCGATGCAGCAATACGGCTTCGAGGGTTTCGGCATTGTCGATCGTAGCGGAATGTTGTTGGCGACAGCCAACGACCCGACGGTCGGTATGCGGCTCGATAACGAACAACTTCCGATCGTCGAAGCGGCCTTCCGTGGAGAGCCCGGCGTCAGCCGACCGTTTCGGGCCAGTTTCGAGGTCGACGAAACAGCCAACACGCCGCCAGCTCTCATGTTGGTCATCGCCCCCGTCTACAACGAAGCGGGCGAGGTGTTCACCACGCTCGGGTTTGCGATCGACGTCGACGAGTTCTCCTCGATCCTCCGCATCGCGCGAGCCGGCGACAGCGGCGAGACCTACGCCTTCGACGACGACGGGGTGATGCTGTCCAACAGCCGCTTCGAGGACGAGTTGCGCGAGATCGGACTGCTGCCCGAGGACGAGGCCGTCGACTCCGTGCTCAACGTGGATATCCGCAACCCGGGCGGGAACCTGACCCAAGGCTTCGTCCCCACCACCGATCGCCGGGCCCTACCCCTGACCCTGGCCGCGGCCGCCGCCGTGTCCGGGCAGGACGGCGTCAACGTCGAGGGCTACCCCGACTACCGCGGTGTCGATGTGGTCGGCGCCTGGCGCTGGCTCGACCACTACGGCTTCGGCGTCGCCACCGAGGAAAACTACGAAGAAGCCTACGAAGCGCTCGTCACGCTGCGCGGAATCCAGATGGGACTTCTGGCGATGGTGACCCTCGCGGCAGCGGCGATGATCTTCGAATCGGTGGTGATCTCTCGTCTCGGCAAGAAGGTCACGGAGGCGGTCAACGAGGCTCGCCAACTCGGGCAATACTCGCTGGAGAAGAAGATCGGCGAGGGCGGCATGGGCGAGGTCTATCGCGCCTCCCATTCCATGCTGCGGCGCCCGACCGCCGTCAAGCTCCTACGCCCCGATCGCGCGTCCGAAACCGACATCGCCCGCTTCGAGCGCGAGGTGCAGCTCACCGCCCAGCTCACCCATCCGAACACCATCGCCATCTACGACTTCGGCCGCACGCCCGACAACGTCTTCTACTACGCGATGGAGTATCTCAACGGCATCAATCTGCAGGACCTCGTGGACCAGGCCGGCCCGCAGCCCGCGGGACGTGTCATCTACGCGCTACAGCAAGCCTGCGGCTCGCTCGCCGAGGCCCACGAGATCAAGCTCATCCACCGCGACATCAAGCCGGCCAACATCATCTTGTGCGATCGTGGGGGCACCTTCGACGTCGTCAAGGTGGTCGACTTCGGCATCGTCAAGGAGCTCGGCGGCGGCGACGCCCAGCTCACCCAGGCGGGCGCCTTCTCGGGAACGCCGCTGTACATCGCGCCGGAGACCATCCGCTCCGCCGAAGACGTCGACGCGCGTGTCGACGTGTACGCCCTCGGCGCCGTGGGTTACTACTTGCTCACCGGAGCGACGATCTTCGACGAGACGCTCTCGGCCGTCGACATTCTGACCAGACAGATGACCGAGCTGCCGCCGCTACCCTCCACGCTGGTGGAGACGGAAGTGCCGGCAGACCTTGAAGCCCTCGTGATGCGGTGCCTGGCGAAGGAAGCCGACGACCGTCCCGGGGGCGCCGCGGAGCTGTTCGACGCGCTCCTCAAGCTCGACGACGCCGGCACCTGGGGCCCACGGGAGGCAAAGAGGTGGTGGGCCTCGCACGCGGAGTTGGCCGGATTCTCGACCTCGGGCGGTAATACCGCGGATCAGAGCCAGGCCAGCCGCACGATCGCCATCGATGTGCACGAGCGCCAGCAGGCGTAGGCATGAGCCGGGGCGGGCACCAACAGGCGTAGGCGCGAGCAGGCGCAGGCTCCGCCAGGCGTAGGCGCGAGCAGGCTCACACTGGGAAGTCGCTGCCCCTTTGAAGCCAGCGCCATTTAGGGTTAGGGTAGGCGTTCCTCGGCGTACCCCCCCCCACACCCAACGGAGCTTACGAGATGACCATGAATGGTTCTCGCCGTCTCTTTGTCGTCGCCGGCGCCATTGCCGCCGTCGCCGTTGCGAGCCTCGGGTTCGCGCAGCAGAACATCCTTGACGATCCTTCCCGCCCCGCCGAAGAGCGCGCCCGCGACGCCGGCACCAAGCCGATCGAGCTGTACGCCTTCTTCGGCGTCGATGAAGGCATGATGATCGCCGACATGATGCCGGGCGGCGGTTACAACACGGTCATCCTGGCGAAGATCGTCGGTGACTCCGGCAAGGTGTACAGCGGCCCGGACCGGGG
Source organism: uncultured Acidobacteriota bacterium (assembly GCA_964430745.1). Taxonomy (GTDB): domain Bacteria; phylum Acidobacteriota; class UBA890; order UBA890; family UBA890; genus CBDCGW01. The sequence continues at coordinate 8,678 of CAYSHI010000285.1, forward strand.
CGACCGGATGGCCGGCCGTCTGTCGGACAACCCCATGTCCAACGTACAGCTCATCGCCGGCTACGATGAGATCCCCGCCGGCAGCCTCGACGTTATCGTCACCGTGCGCAACGTGCATGACCTCATCAACGGCGGCCGCGAAGCAGCGGCGCTGGCCGCATGGATGACGGCGCTCAAGCCGGGCGGCACGCTGGGCATCGTCGACGCTCGCACGACCAAGGAAGGCTTCGACGGCGATACCCACCGCATCAACGAGCAGACGGTGGTCGACGCCGTTACCGCCGCCGGCTTCGAGCTCGTCGAGTCGTCGGACCTCCTCGCCAATCCCGGCGACGACTTCAGCCAGGGCGCCGAGACCGGCAACCGTTACGACATCGACCGCATGACGCTGAAGTTCCGCAAGCCCGGAATGTAGTCATGTCCGACGGCCGCGGAAAAAGACGCTCGATGTCGTACCCGCGACCGTTTCCAAAGGCGATCCCTGCGGTCGTCTGCGCTTTGCTGGTCGGGGCCGGCCTCCTGGGGCCGGCCTCGGCGCATAGCTCCTCCCTTCTTCCCGTTGCGCCCGTCGCGGCTTCGCACTTTCTACCGACGCCGCACGCACCGGTCGCGGTTTCGCGTCCCGCACGGACGCCGCGTGCAACCGTCGCCGTCTCGCGCCCTGCCGCTGAGACACCGGCACCGCCTGCAGGAATCGGGCAGGCGTTAGACCCGATGGACCCGCTGCTGGTCGAAGTCATCGGCTACTACACCGGGAGCGGCGGACAGATGGACGACGCCCGCGCCCACGACCTCCTGCTCGAAGCGGTGGCGGACGGCGACGTCCTGTCGCGTATGTGGCTGGCACGTGTCTACTCACGCGGCCGCATGATGTTCGAGCGGGACGACACGCGGGCCCGTCAGATTGCCGCCGAGGTCATCGACGACGTCAGGCGGCTTGCCAACGGCAACCACCACGAGGCTGCGTTTCTCATGGGTACTGCCTACGCCGAGGGGCTGGGCGTGGACGAGGACCAGGAATTGGCGATGGCGTGGTATTTCCGCGCCGCCGACCTCGGCAACATGCTCGCGCAGCACAACCTCGGCAACGCCTATCACGAGGGGATCAACGTGCCGGTCGACCCGGGCATGGCGGCGTATTGGTTTCACGCCGCCGCCGAGCAGGGGGACGCACTTCCCATGTTCTGGTTGGGTCAGCTCTACGAACACGGCGAAGGGGTCGCGCAGGATCGCGAAAAGGCGCTGCACTGGTATCGGGAGAGCGCGCAACGGGGTCGCGTCGATGCGCGAGAAGCCCTGGCCCGCCTCGGCGGATAAGGGCCCCCCGCAGCCTCGCGGGAGCCTCACCGGCAGCCTGTCCGTCGCCTCGCGGCAGCCTCGCCGGTTCCTTCTCCGAGGAACGCCGGGAAGACGATCTCGGTTGAATGCTGCAGCAGCCGTGGTTCCGGGCGGTTTCATGATTAATATGGACAAGATCTAACTATTACTTGTACAAAACATAGCTATCACGTATATTGCGTGTAAGTGATCGAAGGACGAGAACGAAAACGACACGGAGACACACGATGAACTATCGACCCCGACTGACATCGATCCGAGACGTCGCCAGCCGCGAGACCGCGATACCGCGCGATGCCAACGGCAACATCGAGACCGACCTGGACGCTTGCCGCGAGCTCCTTTTTGCCGTGCTCGAAACGGCCATCCGTGACTTGGAGTTCATCAATCACGCCGAGACCCAGACCCTTCTGTCGGCATCGCAGCAGAAGCGTCGCGACGAAATTCTCGAGGACGGCGACCCGCACCAGTTCTTCGCCAGCTCCTGGTTCGCCGACATGTGCTACTTCCTCGGGCTGGACCCCGGCTCCGTGCGAGACCTGCTGGCGCGGCGTTCGCCCACGACTGTACTGGCGCAAGCGAGCTGACCGCGCGGGATCAGCGAACGCCGCCGGATTGCGCTCGGAGCAGCCCGAGGAGATGGCGAATCAACGTGGTCTTGCCCGCGCCATTGCGCCCGATCAGACCGAGCGGCTGCGCGAACCACGGGTTGCGCGGCGTGGCCGGCAATTTCCCCTTGACTGTCTAAGGAAGCACTGTTAGCTTCCCTTAGACAAACCAAGGAGAATCGTCATGCCGGCCAGGGAGAAAGCAAAGGACACGGAGCGCGGCGATCTGCTGCGCGGCGCCCTCGAGATGCTCATCCTGCGCACCATCGAGAACGGGCCGCTGCACGGCTACGCCATCACCGAATCGATCCTCGAAGCCTCCGAGGAGGTGCTCGACATCGACGAAGGGTCCATGTACCCGGCCCTCTACCGCATGCAGAAGCGCGGCTGGATCGAGGCCGAATGGGGCCGCAGCGACAACAACCGGCGCGCCAAGTTCTACGCCCTCACCGACGAGGGGCGCAAACAGCTTCAGACTGCGTCGAAACGCTGGAGCCGGTTCAGCGAGGCCGTCGAACGCGTCATGGAGCCCGCCTGATGTGGCGTAGCGCCGGCGAGGTCGACCGCGAAGTCGAAGAAGAGATCCGCTTCCACATCGACATGCGCACCGAGGCGAATATCGCTGCCGGTATGGATCCCCACGCGGCGCGGCGCGACGCCGAGCGTCGCTTCGGCGATCAGATACAGGTCCGTAAGGCCGGCCGCGAGTACCTCGGAGACGGGCTGCCGGGCAACGGGGCGGGTCGCGGAAGCTGGCTCGAGCACATACTCCAAGACGTGCGCATCGCTTTCCGCACGCTCGCGCGCAACCGCGTAACCACCGCAGCCGCGGTCATTTCGTTGGGTCTCGGCATCGGCGCCAACACCGCCATGTTCTCGGTGGTGTACGGCGCCCTCCTTCGCGAGCTGCCGTTCGAGGCGGGCGACCGGCTCTTGTTCGTCGACGCCTGGAACCCCGATCGCGGCGACGGCGACCGCCCTCTTACCTGGGCCGATCTCGGGGCGATGCGCGGTATGGAGGCCTTCGACAGCGTCGAGGCCTTCGATTCCCGTTCCCTCACCGTGACCGCGGGAGATCAGCCGGAAAGGGTCTCGGGCGCCGCCGTCACACCGGGCCTGTTCGAGGCCCTTGGCGTGGAGCCCCGCGTCGGGCGCTCGTTTCTCCCTGACGAGGGAGCCGCCGCCGGCTTCGAGCAGGTTGCCCTGATCAGCGACGCCCTGTGGCAGCGTCTGTACGCCGGCAATCCCGAGGCCGTCGGTCAGACCATTCACCTGAACGGCCGCGAGATCGTCGTCGTCGGCGTGATGCCTCCGGGCTTCCGCTTCCCCGAACGCGAGGACCTGTGGCTTCCGCTCGGCACCAACGACCCCGCCAATCACGAGATTCGCTCGCTGATCGGCGTCGCCCGGCTCGCTCCTGGCGCCGGTATCGATGCAGCACTCGCGCAGCTCGCCGCCTGGACCGAACAGGCTGGGCGCGAGTTTCCTCGCTCCCATACGGGCTGGGATACGCGCGCGCAATGGTTCCGCCATGGCTTCATTGACCAGCAGTCGCGCCGGGGTCTCTATCTGCTGCTGGCAGCCGTCGGCTTCGTGCTCTTGCTCGCCTGCGCCAATGTCGCCAACCTGCTGCTGGCGCGCGCCACCGACCTGCACCGCGACATGGTCGTGCGCAGTGCCCTGGGCGCGAGCCGCATGCGACTCGCTCGCCAGATGCTCACCGAGAGCATCCTTCTCGGACTCGCCGGTGGCATCCTCGGTGCCGGCATCGCCGTCCTCTGGGTCAACTTGATGGGGAGGTCGATCCCCGAGGAGATGACATTCTGGTTCACCGTCTCCATCGACCGGCCGATCCTGGCGTACACCGTGCTGATCTCCATTGGAACCGGCGCCCTGTTCGGCATGATCCCGGCGCTCCAGTCCTCACGCGCCGGGCTCGCAAGCTCCAACCTCGGCGGCCGAGGCGTCCTCGGCGGCGACAGGGGAAGATTGCGATCGGTGCTGGTCTCTGCCGAGGTCACCCTGGCCGTGGTGCTGCTGACGAGTGCGATACTCATGATGCAGAGCTTCCTCGAGCTCCAGACGGCAGACCCGGGATTCGAAGAAGAACAGCTACTCTCGCTGCGCATCGTTCAGGCCGGCGACCAATACGACGACCCGGCGGCGCGGGTGACGTATTTCCGCGAAGTGGCCGACCGGATCGGGGCCCTGCCCGGCGTCGAATACGCCGTCGCCACGGGCTCCATTCCGGCCGACGACGGCGGCTCCCCGGTGGCGATCCTTCCGGACGGCGCCGCGGAGGACGAGGAGATCTTTGCCAACGCCATCGTATCGATGGACGGCCTGTTCGAGACCTTGGGAATCGAGCCGATCGCCGGGCGCACCATGCGGCGGGCCGAGGCCATCGACGTCAGAAGCGACGTGGCGCTAGTCGGCGCCAGCCTCGCCGAGTTCCTGTGGCCGGGCCGCAACGCGGTCGGCGGCAACCTGGTAATGCCGGGCATCGGAACCTGGCGGGTCATCGGCGTGGTCCCCGACTTGCAATACGAGGAGTTCGGCGAAGACGGCCCCTCGACCCAACTCCAGGTGCACATCCCCTATGCTCGCGCCGCCTCGCGAAGCATGTCCGTCCTCGTGCGCGCCAGCGGCGACCCGGCACTGATCACTTCCCAGGTGCGCCAGGAGCTGGCGCGCATCGATCCGACGCTGGCGCCCTACGACCTCATGACCATGACCGAGAGGCGCGCCTACACGACCTGGCCTCAACGGTTGTACGGCGACGCGTTTGTCGCGTTCGGGTTCATTTCCCTGGTGCTCGCCCTGAGCGGCATCTACGGTGTCATCGCCTACTCCGTGGGGCGGCGCACGCGGGAGATCGGCGTGCGGATCGCGCTTGGCGCGCGGCCGAATCAGGTGCTCCAGCGGGTCGTTGCCAGCGCCTTGAAGCTCGCCGGCATCGGTGCCGTCGTGGGTCTGATCGCCGCCGTCGGCTTCGCCCAGGCACTCAAAGGCATCCTCTACGGCGTCAGTGTGAGCAACCCGGTGCCGTACTTCTCGGTGATTACGCTGATCATGCTTGCGGCGGCACTGGCCAGCTACCTGCCGGCACGGCGCGCTTCACGGGTCGATCCGAGCGACGCCCTGCGCGTCGACTGACGCGAGGAAGGCCGGCGATCGGAGCGCGCCCTTCGGGCCGCCGGAGCGGCGATCACTCAGGCCCCGGAGCGGGGGCCAGATCAGCGGCCGAAGCGCTCCTCGAGTAGCTCCAGCACTTTGCCGCCACGCGGGTTGAAGTCGATGATGACCCCGTCTTCGTCGATCAGGTAGTGCGTCGGCCACGTCCAGTTGCGGTACAGATCATGGATCGGCCGGTCGGAATCCGACTCCCGCGCCTGCGGCCAGCTCATGCCGAATTCCTCCATGAACGCGAGCTGAGCCTCTTCGCTGTCCTTGTAGTCGATGCCGATGATCTCGAAGCCGGCATCACGGTAGCGCTCGTAGGCATCAACCAGGTGGGGTGCTTCTCCGCGACAAGGCCCGCACCATGCGCCCCAGAAGTCGAGCAGCACGACTTTGCCGCGGTAGTCGCTGAGCCGGTGCTCCGCGCCATCGCGACCAACGAAGCTGAAGTCCGGCGCCACCGCTCCCTCGTCGAGTGCCGCCCGCGCCGGGTAGGAGCCATCCAGCGGCGCCAGTGAGATCTTCTCTCCGAGTCGATCGACGTCGAACCGCCAGTTCTTGCCGTCGACCGTGACGTACCCGTCGTAGACCCGATAGCGCTCGGACGAGTTGCGTGCCCGCGAAAAGACCCCATTGCCGTCGAGGTCGAAATACACCGGGTCGTTCCACCCGTTGAAGATGCCGAAGTCTCCGGCAATCCCGAACTCGAGCTCGCGACCGTCAACGTTCACGACACCCCGGCGCATGCCGAGCGCGTAGACGCGCGCGCGGTCGGGGCCGTCCTCCGGGTGCATGACGAGGCGGAGGCTCACCGGATACGGGCTCAGTCCCTCCGGACCGCGCTCCTGCGCCGCGAGCTCCGCGGTGAGCACGAAACGCTCCTCGTCGCGGGCGAAGCGCAGCTCGGTGGGCGCTTCGACCGCGGGCGGCATGGCACGCAGCTCGAAGCCGCTGCTGAAATTGCCGACGATCGCCATCACCGCGCGGGACGGACCGAGCGATAGCTGCAGGAAGTACGCTTCCGGGTTGGAGTGCAGGTCGGCGTAACGCGCGAGCAAAGCGCTGTCGCCGGCGCGCTGCGCGTACTCGTCGGCGCCGATCATGCGCACCTGCAGGTAACCCGATGTATCGACAACCTCCGCCGGCCCGGTAACGCCCTCGATGGCGCCGTCGAGCTCCACCGCGACAGGCTCACCCGGGCGCGAGTAGAACAACATCACGTACGTCGCGCCGAGGGCCTCGGCCCGATTGAGATGCACCATGACGCGGGCGCCCTCGGGCTGCCACACAGGCTCTATCTCGACCCGCTTGAACTGTGCGCGCGCGGCGCCGCGCGCCTTCAGCTCGTCTTCGCTGACGCCGGCGAGAGGCCGGGTGAATTCGTCCGGAATCAGGGCGGCGAGCCCATCGGCGCCGAGCCCGGGAACGAGCTTCTCGCCATCGAGCATGAGGTCGCCATAGCGCTCGCTGACGTACCGGTATATGCGGTAGAGCGCCGGCATCATCTCGTCGACCTCTCTGCCTTCGTACGCCCAGATCTGCACGTACTCGAGGCCGTGGTCGTCGAAGACGAACGAGATGTTGGTCTTCTCGCCGTCAAAGACACCATTGCGCGTCTCGAGGCCACCGGTCTGTTCGACCGGAAGGTAGGGACCGAACGCCTCGAAGTTGGCAACCTGGAAATGGCGCATGCCGAACTCCCAGGGGCCGTAGCCGTTGATCGGCTCCTCGTCCTGCGCAGCGGCTGCGAGCAACGAACCGGAGCACCCCAAGAGAACGAAAAGAGAAAGGCACCACTGCAGTCCGCTCGTCCGCTTCATCTGCAGGCTCCCTGTGGTCGGTCCCCGCTCGTATTCTAGTGCCCTGAGTCAGAAGTTCGTTGCCTTTTGTGGTGACGAACTTCTGACTCAGGACACTAGCGAGAACGGCCGTCGGTGAGCGAATCCAGGGCTTCGATGAGTCGGTCGACCTCGTCGTGGGTGTTGTAATGCACCATGCTCACGCGGACGACGCCGTTGCTCGACGCCAACCCGAGCGCATCGACGAGTCGCCTGGAGTAGAAGTCACCGTAGCGGATCCCGATGCGGTGCCGGTCGACCGCACGGACGATGTCGGCGCTGTCGGCGCCGTCGACCGTGAAGCTCACAGTCGACACCCGGGTGACGCGGTCCGCCGTGCCGGGACCGATTACGCGGACGCGCTTCTTGCTGTCGAGAAATTCGAGGAACCGATGGGTAAGCGACTGCTCGTGGGTCGCGAACTTGTCGAAGATCAAGCGCAGCATCTCGCCCGCATCACCCGCGTCGTCGATGTCGTGCGCCCGGGCGGCTGCACGCAGGTAGTCGAGCACGCCCAACGTGCCGTAGCCAAGCTCGTAGTTCACGTTGCCGGGCTGGAACTTGTAGGGAATGTCCTCGTCGTCGATGAAGTAGAAGTTCGTCTTCGGCAATCCCAGAAGGTGCTCGCGGCGACCGTACAGCATCGCGTGGTGAGGCCCGAAGAGCTTGTAAAAGCTCAGGAAGTAGAAGTCCGCGTCGAGAGCCTGGACGTCGACCCGCCGATGCGGCGCGAAGGCAACGCCATCGACACACAGGAGCGCGCCGGCGTCGTGCACGCGGGCCGCAATCGCCCGGATGGGGTTGATCTGCCCGAGAATATTGGACACGTGCGTCACGGCGACCAGGCGCGTGCGCTCGCTCAACAGCGCATCGAGGTCGACCACGTGCAAGGCGGCGGTCTCCTCCCTGACGTTCCAGAACTTGATCGTCGCGCCGCGCTCTTCGAGTCCTGACCAGGGGCCGATGTTGGATTCGTGATCACCGTTGCTGACGATGATCTCGTCGCCCGGCTCGAGCGTCCCTCCGAACGACTCCGCCAGCATGCGCGCCAGCATGCTCGACGACGGACCCATGATGATCTCATCGGGCCCCGACGCGTTGACCATCGAAGCAACCGCAGAGGTCGCCTCCTGCAACCGCTCACCGGCAAGCCTCGAGACATCGTAGGAGGCGCCGTGTTGGACGTTGCTGGTCAGAAGGTATTCATTGACGCGGTCGAGAACCGGGCGAGCGATCTGCGAGCCGCCGGCGTTGTCGAAAAACGTCCAATCGCCGGACAAACCGGGAAAGAAATCGCGTATCGCCGCCACGTCGATCGCACGGTGTTCGGCTGCCGGCTCGAAGGCCATCGCGCAAGCTACTCCTCGTCGGTCTCGTCGAAGTTCAGCGCCGCCGAGTTGATGCAGTATCGAAGGCCTGTCGGTGCCGGGCCGTCGGGAAAGACGTGCCCGAGATGCGCGTCGCACGCGCTGCACACGACCTCCGTCCGCGACATGCCGTGCGTGACATCGCTGTGCTCGTCGACCGCCTCTCCGTCGGCCGGCACGGTGAACGAGGGCCATCCGCACCCGGAATGAAACTTGGCCCCCGACATGAACAGCTGCGCGCCGCAGCAAACGCAGCGATAGATTCCCGTCTCTTCGTGGTTCTCGTACTCGCCGGTGTAGGGAGCCTCCGTGCCCGCTTGACGGGCGACGCGATACTGCTCGGGCGTGAGCTGGGCGCGCCACTCTTCGTCGGTCTTCGTGATCTTTGCCGGCACCCCGGCCGCGGCGGCGGAGCTCGTCTCCTCCGGCGCGTCGTTTCGGCCGCCGTCTTCGTTGTCCGTGTTGATTTCGTGCTCGTCGGTCACTTCGTTCTCCTCAGGCGGCATCTCGTGAATCGGTGGGCCTCGAGGCGGTTCCGGCGGCACGCAGCTCCTGCAACGAATAGAACGTTCCGCGCCAGCGGATGCCACCGCGTAAATACGTCAACAGCACCGCCCGCAGGTAAGCGTAGATCACCAAGAGCACTCCTGCCGGAAGCAACAGCGCGACCCTTCGCCGCAGGCTCCCGCCGTGCAGTAGCGCCACTTGCAGGCCCACCAACAACAGCACGATCGCGAGGTTGGCCCAGCGCGTCGCCCCGGTTGTGGCGAAGATGGCGACAAACGGCCAGCACATACTGACGAGTTGTGCCGGCGCGGCGCCGATCAGCAGCCACGGCCGATAGCCGACGCCGGCAAGCGCATTCTTCTCGAGTCCCCGTACCGCCTCGCCGAGGCTCGGATACCACTCGACACCCACCATGCCGCCGGCGGCGCCGAAGGCTTGTTTGGCCCCATGCTCGCGCAGTAGCCGCGCGAGCCGGAGGTCGTCGTCCGGTCGCATCGCGATCGGCGTGTGTCCACCGGCTCGTTCGTAGACCTGGCGACGCACTAGGTTGAAGGCGCCGATTCCCACGGTGTGCGAGCTGTTCGGGTCGCCCATTCGCCAGGGCCGAAAGTAGCCGACGAACGACACCATGAAGGCCGCCACAAACAGCTCCACGAGGAGGCTGGGCGTGTGCACGTCGGCGCCGATGGTGAGGTGATCCAGCTCCTCATCCATCAGGCAGCTCACCGCTCGAAGCAGCACGCTCGGCTCGAAGACGACGTCGGCGTCGGTGAACAGGATGAGCTCGCCGGATGCCCGGGCGGCGCCGAGCTGCAGAGCGTTGTTCTTGCCCAACCACCCGGGCGGAAGCTCGGTGACGTGCTCGACGCGCAGGCGCTCGTCTCCTGTTGCCAGTTTCTCGAGGATCGCTCCCGTGCGGTCCTCCGAGCGATCGTCGACGGCGATGACCTCGAGGTCGGGATACTCCAGCGTCAGCAGCGACTGCATCGCGGCGTGGATGTTGCGCTCCTCGTCACGGGCGGCGACGACCACCGAAACGCGGGGCAAACTTCGTCGGCGTTGAGCTTCCGGGACGGCGACGTGATCGATGTACTTGACGTATTTCTCGCCGGTTACGGCGTCGCCGACGATGAGCAGCCAACCGAGCAACGACAGCACGGCCACGAGCAGGAGAACCGTTTCCATCGGCGAAGCCTAGCAGGGCGGGCCGAATGGGCTAGTGTTCCTTCAGCCCCTCTGGAGGGCGGGCCGATGAGATCTCTTCCCACCGCGACGGCAGCCGTGCTGGCGATCTTTGCGACATCGCTGGCCGCCGCCACGCCACGGCAATCGACCACCGAAGCATCCCGGAGGAGCGTACTCCTCGAGCCACGGCGGGCCGCCGATGCCGCGGCCCGGCAAGTCGCCCGGACCGCCGGCACCGCGTCGCCTTCGCCCGCAGCCGGCGAGCGCATCATGCCCGCGGCTCGTACCGACACGCCGCCGGTCATCGACGGCGTGGTCGACGAAGTGGAGTGGGCCGGGGCGTCGGTAGCCGACGAGTTCATCCAGTTCCAACCCCAGCGCGGAGCGCTGGAAACCAACCGCACCGAAGCTCTTCTGTTGCACGACGAGCAGACGATCTACATCGCCTTCCGTGTCTGGGACGACACGCCGATCGCCGCGCAACTCACCCGTCGAGACGCCAACCTGCTCGAGGACGATTCCGTGGTGATCCTCCTCGACACGTTTCACGACCGCCAGTCGGCCTATTACTTCGCCACCAACCTGCTGGCTACCCAAAGCGATGGACGTATCGCCAACGACGGGCGCACCATCGATCAGAATTGGGACGGCACCTGGCAGACGGCTTCGAGCCGGACGGACTTCGGCTGGACCGCCGAGTTCGCGATCCCGCTCAACACCCTCAAGTACCTCTCGGGCGAGAACGTGAGCTGGGGGGTCAACTTCGGCCGCAGTCGCCGGGCCTCGCTCGAGCTCGGATACTGGGCCGGGCCCCTCGACAACCGATTTCGCGTTTCTCAGGCCGGCACGCTCAACCAGCTCGAAGTGGCGGCGGCCCCGAAGCCGTACCAGGTGATTCCCTACGCCCTCGGCGTGCTCGACCAGGAAGGGAACGCCGACGGCAAGGCGGGTATCGACGGCCGTTACGAGCTCACGACGACGACCACAGCGTTCGGCACCTTCAACCCCGACTTCGCCCTCATCGAGGCCGATCGAGAGCGTGTCAACCTGACCCGCTTCGAGGTGTCGCTGCCCGAGAAGCGCCAGTTCTTCATCGACGGCGACGCCCAGTTTCGGCAGCGCATTCGCACGTTCTATTCACGGCGCATCGGCGACATCACCGCGGGAGGGAAAATCCTGGGCAAGGAAGGCCCGTGGGGGATATCGGCTCTGTACACCCACGGTGAGCCCAGCGGCCAGTCTGCGGATGATGAGAACCAGACCGAAGGGGAGTACGGTGTCGTGCGGGTGCAGCGCGATCTGGGTCGCTCCAACATCGGTTTCCAGGGCGCGGGGCGCTATTTCGAGGGACTCGGCGAAGGCTCGGTGGGATTGGACGCCAACCTCTTCTTCACCGACACGTTCGGCATGACCGGGCAGCTCGTGCAGAGCTTCGGCGACTACTCGGACGGCACCATGGCCTACTTCATCCGCCCGTCGTACGACTCGGCCACGGGCCATTTTCACGTTCGCTACACGCACCTGGGCAATCGCTTCCGCGACAACGTCAACCAGGTCGGCTTCATCCGCGAGGACAATCGCCGCGAGCTCGACTCCGCGGCCGAGAAAACCTGGTGGCCGACGGGCGGTGTGTTCGAGCGAATCAGCTACGAATCCAACTACAACGTCTACTGGGCCGCCGACTCCACCGTGCTGAGGAGCTGGAAGATCGATCAGGGCTTCGAGGTCGAGACACGCAGTCGCTTCAGCTTCGGCGTGGACTACTCGGAGGAGTACAAGCTGTTCGAGAAGGACTTCCGCAACCGCGAGACCGAGCTCGAGGTGGGCTACAACACGCGTGAGTTCAACTCGATCAGCTTCGGCTACTCGTTCGGCAGGGCGTTCGATTCCGACTTCGATCTGTACGCCCTCGGAACCGCGTACAAGTTCACAGAGCAGCTTTCAGTGCAGTACTCGATCGAGTACCTGACGCTCGATCCCGATCCCGAGAACGAAAGCACCTGGATCCACATCGTCCGCGCCGACCAGTTCTTCACCCCGGACCTGTTCGTCAACGTGTTCTTCCAGACCAACTCGTCGATCGACCGGCGCAACATCCAGGCGACCTTCGTGTGGCGCTACCAGCCCCCGTTCGGCACGTTGCAATTCGCCTACCAACGCGGCACCGCGGAGTTCGGCGAACGCTCGGATCAGGGCAACACATTCTTTCTCAAGGCGACGACGGTTTTTTGACGACCTGGGGCGGGCGTGGGGATCGCTGCTTTCGTGGCTTCCGGGTGGTGTCGGCGTTTCCCCGCGGGGCAAGCAGTTGAGACTCGCCGGCGTCGCGTCTAGCCTGGAGGTATGAACAAGAAGACCAAACACGATTCTGAAGCCCTGAGGCACGCCATTTCGCGTCGCGGCAATCCGCGTCATCGCCCCGGCAATAGCCCTCTGATTCCCGCCGAACAGCGCCCCGCAGACTCGCCTTCGCCCGGCGATATCCTGGGTACCGACATCCGGGATCGGACTCCGGGTCGGTCGCGCGGCTGAGCCGCCGAATAGCGCCCGATCGAGGAGTCAACCGGTCGGCCTACTAACGGTGCTAGTGTGCTGTCTCCAACATGGCTTGACACTTGTAGCGAGCGCGACGGGGCGAGTCCGCGGAGAGGCGACGACGGCGATGTTCAAACATCGTCGAGGAGCCGCGACAAAGGAATCGCCCCGTCCCGCCGCTACCCTACGG
>CAYSHI010000286.1:0-6664 GCA_964430745.1 uncultured Acidobacteriota bacterium
CCGACGAGATGGGCATCATCGAGGCCGGCGATCGACGCAAACGGGACCTCGTCTTCGAGATCCTCCAGGCACAGATCGAGCGCAACGGCTCGCTCAATTCCGAGGGGGTCCTGGAGATTCTCCCGGACGGATTCGGCTTCCTCCGGGGCGCCGAGGCCAACTACCTTCCGGGGAGCGACGACGTCTACGTGTCGCCGTCGCAGATCCGCAAGTTCAACCTCCGCAGCGGCGATACCATCGTGGGCCAGATCCGCCCGCCCAAGGACGGCGAGCGTTACTTCGCCCTCATCAAGGTGGAGTCGATCAACTACGCGCCCCCGGACAAGCTCGAGCGCAAGGCGTTTTACGACGACTTCACGCCGTTGCACCCCAATGAGCGCTTCGTCCTCGAGGATCCGGACGGCGAATTGTCGACGCGCATCATGGACATGCTTTGCCCCATCGGTAAGGGGCAGCGCGCCCTCATCGTGTCGCCGCCGCGCGCGGGCAAGACGGTGCTGCTGCAGAGCCTCGCGCACGCCATCAAGGACAACCATCCGGACATCTACCTCATCGTGTTGCTCATCGACGAGCGCCCGGAGGAGGTCACCGAGATGTCGCGCACGGTCGACGGCGAGGTGATCGCCTCTACGTTCGACGAACCGGCCGAGTTCCACACCCAGGTGGCCGAGATCGTGCAGCAGAAGGCCAAGCGGCTCGTCGAGCAGGGACGCGACGTCGTCATCCTGCTGGATTCCATCACCCGGCTGGCGCGCGCCTACAACACGACCTGCCCGCCGTCAGGCAAGGTGTTGTCGGGAGGCGTCGACGCCAACGCGCTGCACAAGCCGAAACGCTTCTTCGGAACGGCGCGCAACATCGAAGACGGCGGCAGCCTGACGATCATCGCCACGGCGCTCGTCGAAACCGGTAGCCGCATGGACGACGTCATCTTCGAGGAGTTCAAGGGTACCGGCAATTCCGAGATCGTCCTCGATCGAAAGCTCGCCGACCGCCGCATCTGGCCGGCCATCGACATCAACCGATCCGGCACGCGCAAAGAGGAATTGCTGCTATCACCGGAAAAACTGAATAAGATTTGGGTGCTGCGCAAGGTGCTGCAACCCCTCGGCGCGGCCGAAGCCATGCAGTTGTTGATCGACAAGGTCGGCAAAGCCAAGACCAATGACGACTTCCTGGCGGCGATGAATACGCCGGGCACGTAGGAGGCGGCCGCGGTCGGCTCAACGTCCCGCGGATCGTCGTACCGGAAACCGACAAGGCAGACAGCGTAAAAATGGCCGTGATCCGAAGCAACGGTTCACGGCGGCAACAAGGAAGCTCACCCATGAAGCCCGAGATTCACCCCGAGTATCACCAGGTCACCGTCGTGTGTGCTTGCGGCAACACCTTTCAAACGCGCTCGACCAAGGAAGAGCTGCGCCTCGAGGTGTGCAACGAGTGCCATCCGTTCTTCACCGGCAAGCAGCGCTTGCTCGACTCGGCCGGACGCGTGGAGAAGTTCCAGCGCAAGTACGAGAGCTTCTACGCCGGGCAGGACGAGATAAGAGCCGATCTCGTGGCGAAGTCCGCCAAGAAGGACGCGGAGATGGCGGTGGCGGCGCGCAAGGCCGAAGCCGAGGCCGCTCGTGCCGCGGCTGCAGCGGCCAAGGCCGCCGAGGCCGGCGAAACCGCCGACACCAAGGAAGCTCCCGCCGAGGCTCAGCAGGACTCCGCCGCATCCGACGGGGAAGAAACCGTCAACTGACGTGCTCCGGGAGCACTGAATGAACGCCACGGTCATCACCAGGCTCGACGATCTGGAAGCCAGCTTCGCCGAGCTCAACGAGGAGATCGCCAAGCCTGAGGTGTTTCAGGATGGCGATCGCTACCGCAAGCTCACCAAGCGGCACTCTGACTTGCGGGAGATCGTGGAGGCTTACAACGACCTCAAGAAGGTCCAGGAGGGTATCTCCGGAGCCGAAGAGCTCCTCGACGAGTCGGACCCGGAGATGAAGGCGATGGCCGAGGAGGAGCTCGGCGAGCTCGAGGCCCGTCGGCAGGGCCTCGAGGATCGGCTCATGCGGCTGCTGCTTCCCAAGGACCCCAACGACGAGCGCAACGTCGTGCTCGAGGTGCGCGCCGGCACCGGCGGAGAAGAAGCCGCACTGTTCGCCGCCGAGATCTTCCGCATGTACCAGCGCTTCGCCGAGAACAGGCGCTGGAAGGTGGAGGTGCTCGACGAAAGCCTGACCGGCACCGGCGGCCTCAAGGAGGTCAACGCTCTCATCGAAGGCGCCGGCGCTTACAGCCAGCTCAAGTACGAGAGCGGCGTGCACCGGGTGCAGCGCGGCCCGGAAACCGAGGCGTCCGGTCGCATCCACACCTCGGCGATCACGGTAGCCATTCTCCCGGAAGCCGACGACGTCGAGATCGACATCGACGAGAAGGACCTGCGCATCGACACCTTCTGCGCTTCCGGCCCGGGGGGGCAGGGCGTCAACACGACCTACTCGGCGGTGCGCCTGATCCACGAGCCCACCGGCCTCGTAGTGCAGTGCCAGGACGAGCGCTCGTGGCACAAGAACAAGGCCAAGGCGATGCGGGTGCTCAAGGCGCGGCTCTACGACCTCAAGCAGCAGGAACAGCACGACGCCATCGCCGCGGAACGTCGCGGCATGGTGGGATCCGGCGACCGCTCCGAGAAGATCCGTACGTACAACTTCCCGCAAAACCGCGTCACCGACCATCGCATCAACTTCACCAGCCACCAGATCGACGCCATCCTCGGCGGCGACATCCAGCCCCTGGTCGACGAGCTGACGTCGCATTACGAGACCGAGAGGCTCAAGCAGGAGCTCTCCGCCGAGCCGGTCTGACCGCGGTGGTGGACACCAAAACCCCGAGCGTTACGGTCGGTACCGCACTCAGGGCCACCGAGCGCCGCCTCGAAAGCGGCGGCATCGAGGGCGCGCGGTTCGAAGCCACGCTGCTGCTCGGCCACGTGCTCGGCCAGACCCGCGCCCAGCTGCTGGCGGCGCTTTCCGATCCGCTCAGCGACGAGCAGTCAGCCGAGCTCGACAGCCTGGCAGACCGCCGCGCTCAGCGCGAACCCCTGCAGTACCTGCGGGGTCGCGCCCCGTTTCTCGACTTCGAGCTCGACGTCGCCCCCGGCGTGTTGATTCCGCGCCCCGAGACCGAGGCTCTCGTAACGCGTGCCCTCGAGCTCTGGGACCCGGCCGAGGGCCGTTGGGCCGTCGACGTCGGCACCGGCAGCGGCGCGATCGCCATCGGCCTCGCCCGCGAGCAGCCCCGGGGTTGGGTGCTCGCTGTCGATCAATCGCTGGCCGCGCTCGACATGACGGCGCGCAACGCCGAGAAGCTCGGCGTCCGCGCGCGCGTCGCGCTGGTTCGCGGCAACTTCCTGCGCGCACTCGAGCTGTCTCCCGACGATATCGGTGTCATCGTTTCCAACCCGCCGTACGTCGCCGACGGCGACGAGGTCGACGACGAGGTCCGTCACCACGAGCCCCGCGAGGCCTGGGCCGCCGGTCCGACCGGCCTCGAGGCCTACCAGCGCATCATCCCCGAAGCCGCCGCCTTGCTCCGCCCCGGCCGCAGCCTCGTGCTCGAGCTCGGCTATGGACAGGAAGACGCCGTGCGCGCCTTGCTGGCCGAGGTCGGCGGTTGGGAGGAGCCCAGCGTGGACGCCGACTATGGTGGGATCAGGCGCATTCTCGCCGTTCGAAGAGGGTAGCCCGGCCGTCACCTTCCGGCGCCGATCGACGACCGGTCGTACTCACGTGCCAATCCCGCCAGCTCATCGCTCAGCTCGTCGCGCTGGGCCCGCAGGCGGGCCAGCTTGTCGCCGCGCAGGAAGACCTTGGTCTCCTGCGGCAGCAGGCGTGCCAGGCGGCGCACCTCGAGGCCGTACGTCAACGCCAGCGCGCCGGCGAAGGGTGCGAGTAGCGCCCACGCCACCGCAACGCGGGGATCAAGCCAATGCCATAAGGCGGCGATGCCCGCCGCGTGCCACAAGGGGTACAGCGGGATGCCGAACATCAGCTTGTGGGTGGCGAGCGTTGTCCTGCCGGACTCGCCCCACAGAGCACCCAGCCGCCGCACCAACACGAACGGCACGATGAAATAGAAAGCCCCGAGCAGAGCAAGGGGAAAGAGCAGCGCGAGCCATAGCAGCTTCCTTGTCAACGCGAGGTTCAAGCCTGCTCCGGACAGTCGAAGCACATCGGAGTCAACCGGCAGGCCGGCGGCGTGAACCGCCTCGCGATAGCGACCGACTTTCGCCGCGACGGCCTCAGCGCGCGTCCGATCGTTGACCCAGAACCAGTTGATCGCGTCGGCGACGTGTTTGCGCTGCCACAGCGCCGAGATGCGGACGGAGCGCACGGGCGGAGGCCCGGAAACCTCGGGTGGGGGGGTGCCTGAAGTTCCGCACGAAGTGGTTGCGGGAGCCAGCACCTCGAGGTCGTGGAGCCAGGGCTGCCACTCGGGATTGTCGAGATGGATGGCGACACTCTTGAGGCGGGCGTCGAGCTCGCTCGTCAACATGCGGCGCGCGCGCGCCACGTTGCCGTCCTCGGCGGCGAGAAAATCACCGACGACTAAGGGTTCCGCGACACGAACCAGCACCGCGCTGCGGAACCGCTCTTTGCGCTCGTAGGCGATGCCGATGGGGGCGATGCGAACGCCGACCGTGCCCTGCTCGAGCGCCTGCAATGCCATGCGTGCAGCGCCGGTGCGCACCTGTCCGAGGTGCAACTCGTCACTCGAGCGGCCTTCCGGAAAAATCCCCATAGCGTGCCCCTCGACCAGCACGCCGGCGCCGGTGTCGAGACTCTCGAGATTGCGGCGCACCTGCTTCTGATCGTCCATGCCGCGAAAAGCGGGGACCATCCCGACCGCCCGCATCACCGAACCCATCACCGGCACGTCGAACAAAATCGCGGCCGCCATGAACCGCACCGGGCGTCGAGCCGCGATGCCGATGATCACCGAGTCGGCCAGCGAGTTGGCGTGGTTGGCGCACAGCACCACCGGCCCGCTCTGCGGGATGCGCTCGCCGTCGATCACCTCGATGGGGTGATAGAAACGCTGTACCGCCCAGCGCGCGAAAGACCTCGCCGGACCACGCCGTTCGGCCATGACCGGAGCTTAGTGCAGTACCCACGAGGTCCGCCAGCCTCGCTTTCCCTGTTGCCACAGTGCAAGATGCCCGCGCCGCGATTCTTGTCGGGCAATGTAATCAGGCGTCTTGAACCGGTCACTCACGGACTGTCGGGAAAGAAGCGTTTCCGCCAACGTCTGCCGGAGCGCGTTCCACAAAGGAGGAAAACCATGGACCTGGGCGCATTTTCGATCAGCCTCGCCGTCAAGGACCTCGCCGCATCACGCACGTTCTACGAGCAGCTCGGGTTCGAGGTAACCGGCGGAGACGAGGCACAAAACTGGCTCGTTCTCCGCAACCGCGATACCACCGTGGGCCTCTTTCACGGCATGTTCGAGCACAACATGCTGACCTTCAACCCCGGCTGGACAAACGGGGCGACGCCCCTCGATACGTTCACCGACGTTCGCGAAATCCAGCGCCGGCTCAAGGAGCTCGGCCTCGATCTGCAATCACAGGCGGACGAATCGACCAGCGGTCCGGCAAGCCTGATGTTGAACGACCCGGACGGCAATCCAATCCTGATCGATCAGCACGTATAGCAGACTGCCGCGGGCTACAGCCCGAGAACAAGTGGGGGCACAGATATGGATTTGTCAGGGCAGGTTGCGCTCGTTACGGGGGCGTCGCGCGGCATCGGCCGGGAGATCGCCGCCCAACTCGCGGACGCGGGTGCTCGAGTGGCGCTTCACTACAATCAAAACAAACAGGCCGCGGAGAGCGCGCTCTCCGCGCTTTCGGGAGGTCGGCACGCGCTGTTCCAGGCGGACCTCTCGGACCCCGACGCTGCTCGCGACCTCGCCACTTCGGTCCTCTCCGAGATGGACAACATCGACATTCTCGTCAACAACGCGGGCGTTTCCCGCGCGCACCCGCCCCTCGAGGTCGACTACGTCGAGTGGCAGAGCGCGTGGAACCAGACCCTGGCGACCAACCTGCTCGGGCCCGCCAACCTGACCTATTTCGTCGCCCGCCATATGGTCGAACGCGGCGGTGGCCGTATCGTCAACGTATCGTCGCGCGGAGCCTTCCGCGGCGAGCCCGATGCGCCCGCCTACGGGGCGAGCAAGGCGGGGCTCAACGCCTTCAGCCAGTCGATGGCCCGCGCGCTGGCCGCCTCCAACGTCTTCGTCTACGTCGTCGCGCCGGGCTGGGTCGACACCGACATGGCCGCTGATCTGTTGGAGGGGCCGGAGGGCGAGGCCGTTCGCGGGCAGAGCCCCATGCAGCGCGTCGCGCGCCCGGAGGAGGTCGCGAGCACCGTCGCCTTCCTCGCCTCCGGCCAGACCGACTTCCTTACCGGGTGCATCATCGACATAAACGGCGCGTCGTACCTGCGGACGTAGCGCGGGCGATCGACTAGTGTGCTGTCTCCAACATGGCTTGACACTTGCAGAGGGAATTGCGGGCGAGATCAAGGAAGGGCGAGGAAGGCGATGCTTCGGCATCGTCGACGAGCCCTGACGCCGAGATCGCGCGCAATTCCCTCTGCCCGTAGGG
>CAYSHI010000287.1:0-2687 GCA_964430745.1 uncultured Acidobacteriota bacterium
GCCGCCGCCGGCGTGCACCTGCGCACCGCCATCTCGCTCTGGGGTGCTGCGAACATGCCGTACGAGGAAGCCCGAGCGCGTGAGCTCCAGGCCCGCGCCTACGAGCTGGACGACGACAACGTGTCGGCACTGCTCGAGCTGCAGGCCGCCTGCGAGGCGTTCGTACAGCTCGGGGCCGTTCCCGATTCGCGACGCGCCGCCGAATTGCTCGCCGAACACTGGTGCTGAGGCCGCACGGGACCGTAGTCGGTAGCTTCCGGCCGTTCCGCGTGAAAGGCTTGCGGGATGAAACGACGAGCCGACAATGTGCCCCCTCGCTCCGCGTCGTGGCGGCCTTCGGCCGAGCGAGCATCATCCCCACTTGTTTGGCTCGCGGCCGCGCTCGCCTGCGGTGCTCTGCTCGTTGCGGTTGCCTGTCGTGGTGGTGGCGCCGGCGGCGAAGGCGCTTCCGCTGATCGTGCTCCGGGCGATCCCCGACCCGCTGTCATTCTCATCTCGCTCGACGGTTTTCGCTGGGACTACCAGGCGCTCACGGAGACGCCTGCGCTTGACGCCCTCGCGGCCTCCGGGGTGCAGGCGGAGAGCTTGATCCCGGTGTTTCCGAGCAAGACCTTCCCCAGCCACTATTCGATCGTCACGGGTTTGTATCCTGGCAATCACGGCATCGTTTCCAACAACATGCGAGATTCGGATTGGGAAGGCGAATTCCACCTGGGCACGCCCGAAGTCGTCGAGGGCCGCTGGTGGGGTGGAGAGCCCATCTGGACGACCGCGGGTCGGCAGGGGCTGATCGCAGCGTCCTTTTTCTGGCCGGGTTCCGACGTGCTCATCAACGGCCGGCGTCCGCGTTACTACTTTGCGTACGACGGTGCGGTTCCGTATGAAGAACGCGTCGATCAGGTGCTCGCCTGGCTGGATCTGCCCGATGGAGAGCGACCATCGTTCATCACCCTGTACTTCGCCGACCCCAACGACACCAGCCACGACGTCGGCCCGGAGGCGGAAGAAGCACTTGCCGCCGTGCGCCGCGTCGATGAGATGGTCGGGCGTCTCGTGGACGGATTGTCGCGGCGCGGCATTCTCGAGGCGACGAACATCGTCGTCACCTCCGACCACGGCATGGCGCAGATGTCCGAAGAGCGCGTCATCTTGCTCGATCAGACGGGCGAGCTCGCCGCCCACGAGGTTTTCGAGGAGGGTGCGTTCGTGCAGATTTTCCCCGACGCCGGTCGAGAGACCGAGATCCTGGAAGCTCTCCGAGGTTCGCACCCGCGCCTTACGGTGTACGCGCGCGAGGAGATCCCGGAGGCTCTCAGGCTCGCGGGCTCGCCGCGCTTGGCGCCTATCATCGCCGTTCCCGATGTCGGTTGGACCGCTCACCGCGGCGCGGGCCGTGCCGAGCCGTCGGGCAACTTCCTGCAGGGCAACCACGGGGGCGACCCACAACATCCGGACATGCAGGGCATCTTCATCGCCGCGGGGCCGTCGTTTCTCCGCGGGGTCCGTGTGCCGGCGTTCGAGAACGTAGAGGTCTACAACCTGCTCGCACGGGCCCTGGGCATCGAACCCGCTCCCAACGACGGCGATCTGGGTCGTGTCGAGGGTATCCTGAGGGCGCCGCAGAATCGGTGACGCTAAACTCTTACGCGGTCAGGCGTACTGAACCCCACACCACGGCGAGACGATGGAACTTCTTACGAGCCCCGAAGCATGGATTGCCCTCATCACGCTGACCCTCCTCGAGGTCGTCCTCGGCATCGACAACATCGTCTTCATCTCCGTTGTGGCGGGCAAGCTCGAGCCGTCGCAGCAGCCGCGCGCCCGCACCGTAGGCTTGTTGATGGCGATGCTGATGCGCATCGGGCTGTTGTTCACCATCGCCTGGATAGTGAAGCTCACGGCGCCCCTGTTTACCGTGTTCGGGCACGACATCTCCGGCCGGGATCTGATCCTCGTGATCGGCGGCATGTTCCTGTTGGCCAAGGCCACGCACGAGATCCACGACAAGATCGAGGGACACGATGCCGAAGGCACGCGCAAGGTGGCGGCATCATTCGGGTCGGTCATCATGCAGATCATGCTGCTGGACATCGTCTTCTCGCTCGACTCGGTGATCACGGCAGTGGGCATGGCCGATGACGTTCGCATCATGGTGGCGGCGGTGGTGATCGCGGTCGGCATCATGCTCGTGGCCGCCGGACCGGTGAGCCGCTTCGTCGAAGCGCATCCGACCGTCAAGATGCTGGCGCTCAGCTTCCTGTTGTTGATCGGCATGTCGCTTGTCGCCGACGGACTCGGGTTCCACATCCCCAAGGGCTACATCTACTTCGCGATGGGCTTCTCGGTGCTCGTCGAGTTCCTCAACCTGCAGATCCGGGAACGCCGCGGGTCGGCGACGCAGCACTAGTCACGGCTTCCTTCCACCACAGCAAATGACGGGTGGCCGGCGGAGGTAGACGGGAGGGGCGAGATCTCGATGCTGCCCTTCGCGTGAAGTGCGGGTATTCGAGCGGCTTCGCCGCGCTTGCGGATCGCAAACACACGCGAGAGGACAGCATCGAGATCACCCCCCTCCCTCAGATCTGATGCGCCGGGTCGGACCTGCCACGTTCCGCCGCCGCCCACCAAGACGACTCCCCGTGGCCAACCAGGGAACAACGGCGACGACTCGAAGAGAGAATTCTCCG
>CAYSHI010000288.1:0-10281 GCA_964430745.1 uncultured Acidobacteriota bacterium
TTGGAATGCGGTCGGCCTGGTAGACGGTCCAGCCGGTGATCTCGCTGACGTCCTCGCCGTGGTCCATGACGATTTCGAAGACCTTTTCCGGGCTCTCGCCACCCGTCACTTCGACCATGCGGGCCCATTTGCGACCGCCGATGACGTCGTTGGTCGGTACGCCGTCGGCATTGACCAGGCGGCCGCCGTCGGTGATCAGCACGTTGCCGGTGAGCGGCAGGCGGTCCGCGTCGCCCAGGAACGGAGTGTAGAACATCTCGCTGCCCGGGCCGCCGTAGGTCCAGACCTGACGCACGGTCATCGCGTCCTCGTCGATAGCGTACTCCACAGCGCGGCTGTAGTTCTGCGGATGCGGCACCGGTCGCTCGGGCGGTAAGGCGCGGAAGTTGCCGTTGTCGAACACCATCAGGTTGCCGTCCTCGGTGATCTGCGGGGCGTGCAGGTGGTACGGCCATTCGACCTTGCCTTCGGGCTGCAGCAAATAGGGCTGAAACCGCTCGCTCCAGCCCGTGGGATCGCCGAGGATCCACACCAAGCTGCCGTCGCGATCGACCTTTACGGCGGCGTCCTGGTGCCGGAGCGTGAGGATTACGCTGCCGTCGCTGGGGTCGGCGATGAGGCCATTGCCGTGGCTCCAGTCTCGGGTGCCGGCCTCGATGAATTCGTATCCTTCGCGGTCCCAAAAGCTCCCGAGCGAGCCGTAGCTGAGGCGGTAGGGGTCGAGAACGTCCAGCAGCTTCCACTCGCGTGCGATGCTGCCATCGCGCCGAAACTGCACCGCCACGTCGCCAATGAGGTGAGCCGGCGCCCGTGGCGCGTCGGCGTCTGTGACACTGGTCGGGTAGTCATCGTATTCTCGCGCCTCGGTGCTGAGGGCGAGGATGTCGCCGGACGGCAGCTCGATCGCCTGGTGGTGGAAAACGTCTGTAGCCACCGTGACCGGGGGGTCGTCCGGAGGGTCGTCCGGCGGCCCGTTCCAGAGGCCGGAGGCGTACCAGTGGGCGATCTCGTTGCCGAGGAGGTCAATCTCCACGACCGCTTCGTTGTACTGGTAGATGATCGTGCCGCGCGCGGTTTGGCGGACATCCACAATGCGATGCGGCGACCGGTAGTACCAGACGACAGCTCCTTCTTCGTCCACAATCATGAGAAGGCCGTTGTCGAGATCCTCGGCGTCGGGCAACCACCGAATAACGCTGAACAGCGTCATGCCGGGCTCCATCCGCTGTGGGTCGCTAACGGTGGTCTCGATAGGAGGAAAATCGACACTTGAGGGGGGCAGAGGTGGCGTATCGAAGACGGCGGCGTTCGGCTGAGGCGGTGCGTTGCCCCCCTCGTCGAGCAGAGAGATGTTGATGGTGTGGCGTGTGCCGGCACGCAGACCGACGACCGGCAGTTCGTGGCTCGTTCGCGCGATCTCCGGAGTCGCCAGCGTCCACTCCCTGGCGCCGTCGGAAATCGTCACCACGGGGATTGCCGGTTGGTCGGTGGCGAAGGTCAAAAGTCGAGCCAGAGGCGCCGAGTCATGGGGTGTCGACACGACCACGTTGCTGACCCCCTCCGGACCTGGGCCGGAACATGCCACCGAGGAGGACACCAAAAGCAGGAGCGCAAGAAATGGCTTTCGGCCGAACGTGGCGAAGCCGATGAGATGTCCGCCGGGTTCTTTCACGTAGATCTCGCCGGAACCCCTCGGCGCTTGCCGACGCGCTGCTGCGCTGCCACCGGGGCAATAAGGGCGGGGGGCGCGCCCGCGATGAGCACGCCCTTGACTGCCTTCGAGAAGCTCATCGATGCTTCCTTCATTGGTTCCTCGAGCGCCGTGGTCCCTGCGAGCGCCGTTGTTCCTGCGAGCGCCCCGACAGCGACGGAAATCTTCGCGCGTCAAGCACGATCCTGCAGTCTCTTCCGGATCATAGCAGCCGGGTTTCGCGCCGACGAATCCGGCGCTTAGCGGCTGCCTGTAGGCGCGAATCGCTCGTCGTACACCTGCACGAAGCGTTCGAAGTGCTGTGCGAACACGCGGTACAGGACGGTGCGCTCGGGGTGTCGTGGCCGGTAGACGCCGGCAGTCGCCGTTGCCATCTCCCCTCTCCCCTCCGAAGACAAGAGCCGGCCAGCGACCGCCTCATGGCCGACGAGAGAGAGCCGCGCGCGGCCACGGCAACCTCGACAGGGTATGATAACGGGAGCGACGGCCGCGTCCGACGTCGAGGGCTGCGCGGTCGTACCACAGCATTCGCTCACGACCGAGGAGACGGCGCCCAATGTGGAGTTTGCCGCGTCTCGACGTGGTCGGCGTGATCGCGGCCGCCTGTTTCCTGACGCTTCCACAAGAGCGGGTGCAGGCCCCGGGGATCGAGCTACTCGTCGAACGCATAGAGGACCGCTACGAAGACGCGGCGATCAGGGCTCATTTCGTGCAGAACAGGCTCACGCGACTCGGAAGCGTGATGACCTCCGCCGAAGGCGAGCTGTATATCGCCACACCCGGGCGCATGCGCTGGGAATACAGTTCGACCGACCAGCTCATCGTCGCCGGGGGGCCGGGTCGCGAAACATATCTCTATTTCCCGCGGAACAATGAGGTTCACGTAATGCAGAGTGGCACTTCCGACCCGTCCCAGTACCCGATCATGTATCTGTCGGGGCGGGGGAATCTGCGCCGCGACTTCGACGTCGAAGTGGTCGAGTGGGGGACACCTCTGTCGCGCGCCAATGTGCAGCTCGAGCTGACGCCGCGACGCTCCGGTGCGTCGTTCGAGCGGCTCATTCTCGAGGTCGATCCGTTGCAGGCGACGGTCGCCAGGCTGGTCAGCTTCGACAATCTGCGCAACACTGTCGAGTATCAGTTCCACGATGTTCAATACGATGCCCCGCTCGACGAGGCGCTCTTCGAGTTCGAGATTCCCGAGGGAGCCGACGTGACCTTCATAGGGGGCTGAGCGTGTCCGATAAAGGTGTGAAGGGCTCTTCGACCGCGTCACTGGCCGCGTATCTGCTGGTGAGGGAGCGCCTCGAGCTGGTCGAGCGGGAGATCGAGCGCGCCTGCCATTCGGAGATCGCGCTGGTGCGCCGCAACGCCGAGTACCTGCATCGATCCGGCGGCAAGCGGCTGCGGCCCGCCATGGTCCTGTTGTGCGCCCAGGCGTGTGGCTACGAGGGCGACAGCGACATTCAGCTCGGCGCGGTGGTGGAGTTCATCCATACCGCGACGCTGGTGCACGATGACATCGTCGACGACGCCGAGGTGCGTCGCGGTCACGCCGCCGCCAACCAGGTCTGGGGCAACAAGCTGGCCGTCCTGCTCGGCGACTACATCTATATCCGCTCCATGGCGATGAGCGTCGCGATCGGCAATCTGCGGCTCGTGGAGATCCTCACCGAAGCGACCAGCCGTCTGCTCGAAGGCGAGATTCTCGATGTCTCCAGCAACGGTGATACGGAGCTGTCCGAGGAGGCGTATCTGCGAACCATCGAGCGCAAGACCGCCTCGTTGTTCGCCGCCTCCGGCCAGGCGTCGGCCGTGCTTGCCGGAGCCCCGGTGTCGTACGAAAACGCCCTGGCGGGGTACGGGAGCAATATCGGCATGGCCTTCCAGCTCGTCGACGATCTGCTGGATTATCACGCCGACCCCGACAAGCTCGGCAAGAAGACCGGCGCGGATCTGCGTGAAGGAAAGATGACCCTGCCGGCCATCTACCTGCTGCGGGACGGCACGGAGAGCGCCCGCGCGCGGTTTCTGGGATGTTTCGGCGACAGTGACGCCAGCGGCGAGGATTTGCGGGCGGTGGTCGAGTCCATGGAGGGCAGCGGGGCCTTGAGCGCGGCCCGCTCCGACGCCAAGGAGTACGCCGATCGTGCCGAGGCCAGCCTCGAGGCGCTGCCCGACTCGCCGGCCAAGCGGGCTCTCGCAGAGCTGCCGGAATTCGTCCTGGCGCGGCAGATGTGATCCGATGCGATTCTCGCTTCGCGTCGTGCCGCTGCTTCTGCTGGCGGCCGTCGCTTCCTCGGCTTGCGGCGGCCCGCCGGACGGCGCCGCTGCTTTGGCGCCACGCCCCGATTACCTCGAGGCCGACCTCGCCACCCTGATCGACCGGGCGAATGCCTGGACGGCGGCCGGACTGCGGGCGGAGGGGCAGCTTCGCATGTACTGGTCGGGCGATGAGGACAGCCGCCACGTAGACGTGCGGTTGTTCGCCACCGGCTCCGGTGCCTTGAACCTGCGGGGAAGCCGCTCGCTCGCCGGGCGCATCTTCGATCTGATCTCCGATGGCCTCGAATTTCAGCTCGTCGTCCCCGACCATGGGGCCCACTATCTGGGTACGGTGGAGGCGGCCACCCAGCCCGACCCTGATCGCCCGTACTTTGCCTTGCGGCCCCACCACATGACCGAAGCGCTGCTGCCGTCGCCGCTGCCCGCGTCGAACCAACCGGATTCGTCCGTCGTACTCGAGACGTACCCCGGACGTTATGCGCTGGTGTGGATGGAATCGGAAGGGCAGGACCAACGCATGCGTCGTAAGGTGTGGATCGAGCGCGTCGGGCTGACCGTCAGCGAGATCAACGGCTTCGACGACGACGGGCGCATCGAGTTCATCGCCCACTACACCGACTACATGGGAGCCGAGCTCGCTGCCTATCCCGGAAGCATCGAGGTCGAGCGCCCATGGGAAGAGCTCGTATTTCGCTTCGATCTCACGCGCGCGGATCGCAACCCGGTGATGCCGGCGATCGCTTTCCAATTCCAGGACTTGCCGGACGGCTACCGGTCATTGACCATCGAAGAAGCGATGGCGGAGTTCCGTCGGGAGCGGGGCGATTGAGGGCCGTCGAGCCCGTCGCAAGTCCCTTCGTTCATGGCGTTTTCGCCGCTACCGCCAGCTTGACCCCGTCCGGGGATAACGCGATACTGACGGGCTACGCACGCCATTTCGCGGGCAGCTCTCCTCTTTTCTGTTTCTCGACCTGAACCTTATACGTACCTGTATGCCGAGCCTGGTCCGCGCCAATATTTTTCAGCGCAAGACCCGTGCCGCCATCACCATCATTGCGGTGGCGATCGAGGTGGCCGCGGTGCTATTGATCGTCGGCTTGACCAACGGCACCCTCGATGAGGTAGCGGGCCGCATGGAGGCGGTCGGCGCCGACATCGTTGTGCAGCCGGAGGGCAGCTCGCCGATCATGGGCTTGAGCACCCTGGCGCTGCGCGACCGCTACGTCGACCTGCTCGCGCAGATGGACGGCGTCTCGGCCGCCGCGCCGATCTACATCTGGTCCGCCGCCATCGACGGGGGTGCGCCGGTCAACACCTGGGGTATCGATGCTCGCTTTACCGACGTCGGCGCCCGCCTCGAGATCCTCGAGGGCCGCAACCTCGATCCGGCGTCGACCGACGTCGAGATGGTAGTCGATCGTCTCCTGGCGGCGGCCAACGACCTGGCCGTCGGCCAGCTTGTGACCATGCTCGATACGGAGTGGCGCATCGTTGGTATCTACCAGCCCGGAATCGGCGCGCGCATCTATGTGCCGTTGGCGACCTTGCAGGAGTTGGTCGGGCAGCCCAATCGAGTGCACATGATCTTCGTCAAGGCCGAGAACCCCGATCAAGTCGGTGAGCTGAGCAGCCGCATCGCGACCGAGCTGGGGGTGAAGACCACCGAGCTGGCAGAGTACTCGCGCGCGCTCAACGAAAACATCAGTGGCCTCAATGCCTTCCGCTTCGCGCTCTCCGGCATCGCCGTTTCGCTGTCGTTTCTCGTCATCCTGCTGGCCATGTACACGTCGATCATCGAGCGAACCCGCGAGATCGGTATCCTCAAGGCGCTCGGCGGCTCCAAGACGTTCATCGTGCTGACCATCATGCAGGAATCGATGTTGCTCAGCCTGCTGGGCGTTGTCGGCGGATACGGGCTCGCTCGCTTGATGGCCTGGATCATGACTTCGAGTTACCCGACGTTGATCGTTCAGTTCACCTGGGACTGGACCGTCTACGCGAGCCTTCTGGGCTTGCTGGGTGGCGTTCTGGGCTCCTTCTATCCGGCCATGCGCGCCGCCCGCCAGGATCCGGTGCGCGCCTTGCGCGACGAGTGATGATGAGCGAGCGGAAGGTCGTTCTCGAGACCGTTGCCCTGCGCAAGGACTACGACCTCGGCAAGACCAAGGTCGCGGTCGTGAAGGGCATCGACATGGCGGTGCACGAGGGCGAGTTCGTTGCCCTGATGGGACCGTCAGGGTGCGGCAAGTCGACGCTTTTGTACATGCTTGGCGGCATGGTCCAGGCGACGACGGGGGAGGTGAGGATCGACGGCGCGGACATCACAAAGCTGTCCGACAGCGATCGCACCCTGATTCGTCGCGACAAGATCGGCTTCGTGTTTCAGCGCTTCAATTTGTTTCCCACGCTGTCGGCGCTGGACAACGTCAAATTGGCCCAGGAGATCCAGCGCTGGCGCAACAAGACGGGCCGCGGCGATCCGGATCGGGCGCAGAAATTGCTGGAGCGAGTCGGCCTGGCCGACAAGGTCGGCAATCGGCCCTATGAGATGTCCACCGGCGAGCAACAGCGCGTTGCCATCGCCCGTGCCCTGGTCAACCGCCCCCACATCTTGTTGGCCGACGAGCCGACCGGTAATCTCGATACCAAGAACTCCGCATTGGTCATGGAGGTATTTACCTCGCTCAACGCGGAGTTCGGGCAGACGATGATGGTGATCACACACAATCCCGAGGTCGCCGCTCTGGCACACCGAACGATCTACATGCGCGACGGGATGCTTGCCGACGAGTTGTGAGGAACTGATGGACAGCCGCAGAGGTTTGCAGATGTGGGGCCCGGTGGGGCGCTGGGTGTTTCTCAACTGGCCGCGTGGGTCGTGGCAGTACGACCTTATCTGTGGCGCCATCATCGCCGGCCTTTTCGTCTTGCCCAGCCCGCAGCCCTCGCAGATGGACGTCGACGGCGTTCTGGACGCGATCGAGGCGGCCGACGAGGAAATCGACAGCTTCACGGCGAACATGGAGGTCACCGAGCGCATCGTCTTGTTCGACGACGAAGAGACGGAGAACGGCACGGTCGCGTTCCTCAAGCCCAACTACTTCCGGCGCGACGTGACGGAGCCCGGCACGCGTACCGAGGCCATCGCCGATGGCCAGCTCACGATGTACATGCCGCGCATCAAGCAGGCGCAGATCATCTCGCTCGACGGAGCGCTCGCCGAGGGTGAGGAGTCGGCGATCCCGATTCCGGGAATCTCGTCCTCGGCCGAGCTCAAGGCGGCATACGAGGTTTCGCTGCAAGAGGTCACCGAAGAAGACGGTGTGCCCGTGTATGCGATCTTGATGATCCCCAAGCCCGGCACGGAATCCGCCAAGCGTTACAAGGCGATCACGCTGCATGTGGCGGAAGGGGAGTGGCACCCCGCGCGTCGTATCGTGCTCGAGGATCACGTCGGTGACACCAACACCATCGTCCTCACCAACGTCGACCGCGACGCCGGATTGTCCCCCGACGACTTCCGTCTCGACCTCCCCTCGGACACCGAGATCATCAAGCGCGGCGCAACGAATAGCCCCTAGACCGCGATCCCGGCGGTTTGGGCCAGCGCAGAGGTCTGGAGGTCGACGGTCGGGCGGAGATCGCGATAGTGCCCTTCGCCGTGCGGTGCGGGCTCTTGAGCGGCTGCGCCGCACTTGCGGTGCGCAATGCACGCGAGAGGGCACTATCGCGATCTCCGCCCACCCTCAGATCCGTCCCGCCTGATTGCACCTGCCACGTCCCACGGCCGCCAGGTAAGGCATGACTCCGTGCCAACCTTGCAGCGTTGGCGACGGCTCGATGGGAGGATTCTCCGGCGGCCATGCGCGGCCGAGCGCGAGTGCATGACGCAAGGCCGCGCCTGCGGAGACATGCTGAACGCTGGGCCGCCGAAGAATCCTCCCCCGAGCCGGAAGACGGCGGAGCCGGCTTTCGGAAAAACGCCGACGCCGAGTTCACGTCTCACGGCTTCTCGCCGAGCGGTTACTCCGCCCTCGTTCGGCCGGGCGGAGGTGTCGGCGGGCAGGGTGCGTTTGGCCGAGGCTCCCGTCAAAGAGGAGCCTCGGCCCAAGCCACGCGCCCGCGAGATTGCTGCTCGCTATTCATTGACACTGCGCGCGCGTTTTCGTTACTATTCACGGCTAGTTAAGGTTGATGCCCGAAGTGCATCGACCGTTCGTGAACGGCGAACCTTGCCTTCCACCTAGGGGGTGGGACTCGCCGGTGGGCTCACACTTTTATTCGAGCTATCGGCGTTTCTGGGTGCGGTCGTCCAAACAGTCACGAACGGGCGTTTCATAAGAGGCCCCCACCGGGGTTACTTCGCGGCGCAACCGGGTCTTTCAAGGAGGAGTAATGCATCGTCCCGTAAAGTACCTGGAGCAGGGACTGGTCTATGCGGCGAACGCGGCGTGGTACGTGTTCGAGCGCATGAACCGGATCCGCCCCAACCCGGGCTTCGTGCCGGCTTGGTCAGACAAGCCGCTGCAGAAGTCGTGGGAGAAGACGCGTCCGACCCTCGGTGTGCCGCGGCGCACCGATTCGCTGTGCCCCAAGTGCGTGCCGGAAATGCGCGCCAAGATTCTCGATGGCGAGCTGCCGGTCGAGGTTCTCAAGGATGAGAAGATCGGCGAGATCAAGGCCGACATCATCGAGCGCGACGGCAAGATCTGGATGGTCAAGGAATGCCCCAAGCACGGGGTTTTCGAAGACGTCATGTCCACCGATCCGGAGATGTTCGCGCGCCTCGAAGCGCAGTTCCCCGGCCGTGACCAGCGCGCTCACAACGACGAGGAGCTGCACGACCACGGCACCAGCACGGTCAAGTACGGCCGTGGCACGGTTCTGACGGTCGACCTGACGAATCGCTGCAACATGATGTGCGACCCCTGCTTCATGGACGCCAACCAGGTGGGTTTCGTCCACGAGCTGAGCTGGGAGGACATCAAGCAGGTTCTCGACAACGCCGTTCAGATCAAGCCGCGCCGGCAGATGTCGGTGCAGTTTTCGGGCGGCGAGCCGACCTCGTCTCCGTATTTTCTCGATGCCATCCGCTACTCGCGCAAGGTCGGTTACCTGAGCGTGCAGGCGGCGACCAACGGCATCGCCTTTGCCCAGGATCCCGAGTTCGCCAAGGCGGCCGCCGAAGCCGGACTACGCTACGCGTATCTGCAGTTCGACGGCGTCGGCAACGCCGCCAATTCGCATCGCCACGTCGGCAACCTCTTCGACGTGAAGCTGCAGGCGATCGAGAACCTGCACAGCGCGGGCGTAGAGATCGTGCCGGTGACGACGCTGATCAACGGCATCAACAACGAGCAGGTCGGCCGCATCATCGAGTTCGCCCGCGACAACCCGCGCAAGATCGTCTTCCTGGCGTTCCAGCCGGTTTCGTTCACGGGTCGCGACGAGGAGATCACCGACGAGCGCCGTCACGCACAGCGCTACACGCTCGCCGACCTGGCGCACGACGTGAAGAACCAGACCGGGATGAGCGAGCCCAACCGCGACTGGTTCCCACTCTCCTACATCAGCACGTTCTCGGACCTCGCCGACCTGGTCCATGGTCCGAACCACGAGTGGGGGCAGTACAGCTGTGGCTGCCATCCCAATTGCGGTATCGGTATGGCGACGATGATCGACAAGATCACCGGCGAGTGCGTGCCCATCACCGCGTTTCTGCGTGGTGATCGTCTGTCGGACGACACCAAGAAGATCAACGACGCCGCCCGCAGCAAGTTCTGGTCGATCGTCGGTTTCAGTCTCTCGGTCATGCGCAACTACCGGCCTTTCGAGGCGCCGCGCTACTTCAGCGTGTTCGACATGCTGAAGAAGTTCGACAAGCAGTTCGGCGGTACCGGTATCGACTACGGCAACCCGGGTGCGGATCGCACGATGGAAGACATCGAGAAGCGCCGCGACGACCGCTGGGGCGCCCTGGTGATCGCCGGGATGTGGTTCCAGGACCTGTTCAACTACGACTTCCGTCGTACCGAGCAGTGCATCATTCCTTACGGCACCCAGGAAGGCGAGATTTCCTTCTGCGCCTACAACACGGGCATCGGGTGGCGGAACATCATCGAGAAGATGCACATGACGGCCAAGCTCAACGAGTGGTACGAGGACCACGGGCGTCATGAGATCTGGGCCGGCAACCGCGAGGTTGCTCTCGACACTCCCGACCACAGCATGCTGCTGCGTGAAGAGATCGTAACCACGGAAGAGCAGGGCGATCTCGATGCGCT
>CAYSHI010000289.1:0-5074 GCA_964430745.1 uncultured Acidobacteriota bacterium
CCATGGCCACGCCGCGCTCATCGTCCACACGGAGCAGCTTCTCCGCGATCATCCGGTCGATCAGCGCCTCCGAGTAGAGGTTGCCCGACAGTTCGAACCTCCTCGTGGTCTGGGCCGCGTCGTGATCCTGTGGCGGGCCGAGCGTATCCCCCGCGGTCACTTCTCGAAGGACTTTGACGCAGTGCCGTTGCCAAAGGGGATCGATTTCGTTGGGCATGTTACCCCTCACCTCCAAGTCGATGATGCTACAAGCTGCGGCGCACTGAGCCAATCTACAAGCTGCGGCGCACTGAGCCGATCTGCAAGCTGCGGCGCACTGAGCCGAGCTGCAAGCTGCGGCGCAATGAGCCGATCTGCAAGCAGACCGTCGAAGTAACAAGCAAGGCTCTCGCTGAATGCTCGCCCCTTGCCGGAGTAGTTCGCATAGATCGACGGATTGAGGAGCTCCGCCTCCAGCAGCACGGGGCCATCTTGCGATACGAAGAAGTCGATGCGGCTGAAGTGGATGGGAAAACCCAGCGCGCTGTAGGCAGTGAGCACCTGTCTTGCGAAGTCGAGATCTTGCCCGCTCGGATCGAAAACCTCGACGGTACCGCCGAGGGACTCGTTGCAGCGGAACTCATCGGGGTCGGCGGCACTCGGCCGCTTCAGCACCGCGTGGTGAAACTCACGTCCGAGAAACACCAAGCTGCGCTCCCCGTCGCGTACGGCAGGCTCGTAGACCTGCGCGAGGAAGTCTCCCTCACGCCCCGCAAGGAGGTCCAGATCCGCCGGCGAGCGGGCAAGGAATACGCCATCGCCTCGCTCACCTCGAGCCGGCTTCACGACGAAGCGTTCGCCGGCGGCCAGCCGGGAGCGGATGGTGGCATCGACGGCGTGCGTGGGCAGAATTCGGACGCCTTTGCGCTCGAGGTCCCACAGATATCGTTTGTCCATGTTGTGTCGAATCGTCGCCGGATCGTTGACGACGAGAGCCGGTGCCTCCTCCAGCCGGTGGAGCAATCGGCGGAAGCGGGGATGGTCGAGGAGGAACCCCTCCATCTTGTAGACGAACGCGAGATCGAAGTCTTCGATATCTCGCGGGATGACGAACCGCTTCTCGTTGTCGAGGAACATCCGCTGAAACCGGTCCTGCTCGAAGTCGTTCCAGTTGACGAAATACACCTCGAAGCCTCGCGCTTGAAGGGCTCGTGAGAACTCGAAGCAGTCCTCCTCATCGACGCTGAACTTCACCGCGAAGTGATCGGTGGTCGTCGAAGCCGCTTCTTCGGCAAGCGTCATCAAGATCGTACTCATTCGTTCTCCGTTCTTCCCCGTCGGGGCCGAAAGATGCACGGCGCGGGCGAGGCTACGCCGCAGGAGCGGGAGATCCGCTGCTGCTACTTCGAAGCGCCACGACACCCATGCCGGATAGCGGGTCGGCGCCGAAAAGCCGTCGATCAGATCCCGGTAGAGCCCCTTGGAAAGGCCCACACCAGGGCAACGGCTGGGAAACGCTCTGGGGGGTCGGGCGCGGAAGCAACTGTCATGCATTCCCGCCCATGCGAGCGTTTCGTCAGGAACACAGTAACAGCATTTCACTCCTTGTTCGCCGGTGCGCGGTGTCTTTGACACCCGTTGGGGTCACGCGCGGGGCGGTTGCCCGCCACCGCTCGGCTGCTCGGAGCTCGCGCGGCAGCGCGCGAATGCATATCCTTCGGCGTTGGCCAATGACAAAATCGAAGGGTGTGCAATCCCACACGATCGATACACCCTTGAACGAAGGGATGAGAGATTCGAGACGTATGCTGCCCGAATATGATGGCGTGGCAGAGGTGTGGTTCGAGTCGGAAGAAGACTTGATGGAGGCAATGAGCTCGCCTGAGGGGCAGAAATTGAGTGCGGCGTTGTTAGAGGATGAAGAGAACTTCATCGATCACTCGAAGTCCTCGGCATTCATCGTGAGGGAGCACGAGTTATGAGTGGCTCGATCCTCACCGCCCCATCGGCACCAACCTCTCCAACTTCTTGAGCCACGCAGCCATCCGAGGTGGATCCTTGCTCAGTGCGGTCGCCGCACTGGCGCTGCTTGCTGTGGCGTGTGGTCACGGCGAAGAGCCGGCCACCGAGCCCGCCGGGGACGCGCCGGAGCCCGCCTTAACGCGCGTCGGAGGCGCCATCGCCTACGCCGGTCCTGCCGGCGACGCCTACGAGGTGTTCTCCGTGAACCTCGCAGGCGAGACCACCCGCCAGATCACCTCCCTGGGAGGTAACGTCGCCTTCCCGGTGTGGTCGCCCGACGGCGGCCGGGTTCTCTTCGTCGCCATGGGCGAAGATTCAGCCGACGTGATGGTCGTGGATATCGAGTCCGGCGCTACCTCGGTGGCGCTCGCGGGCAACGGAAACCCGGCGGATTGGGGCCCGCGCGGCGAGCGAATCCTGGTGACGAAGGACGACGCCGAGGGCCGCGGCCTCTACATCATCGACGCTATCACCGGTGCTGAGGAGCGCGTCGACACCGGCAGCTCCGCCGACGCTTACGCGCGATGGGGGCGCAACGGCAGCACCGTTGCCTACGAATCCGGCCGCGATGGCAATCCCGAGATCTACGTAACCAACCTGGAGAGCGGTGAGACCACGCGCCTGACCGAGAACGACCAACTCGATGAGTGGCCCTCGCTGTCGCGCGACGGAAGCCATGTCGCCTGGGCCTCCGGAACCGAAGAGGAAAAGAACCTCTGGGTCATGCGCGCCGATGGCTCCGAAAAACGCCAGGTAACCGAAGGCCTTCTCTTCGGCGATGCCTGCCCCGAGTGGTCGCCCGACGGCAGCCAGATAATCTTGACAGTGCGGGAGGCCGATCAGTTCGTGCTCAAGCTCGTCGACCTGGCCGGCGGCGAGGTTACCCACATCGGCGTCGGAGCCGGCGCCTCCTGGCGCTGACCGCGCCACCTCCTACCGGATGATCTGAACCCGCATCTGCGGCGGGTACAACCACTCGATCCCACGCTCGGTGATGACGGCGTTCTCCTCGACGTTCACGGGGACCTTGGCACCATTCCACTCCGGCGCCGGCGTGAAGACGATGTACTCGAGCGAGATGATGTTGTTGGGTCGCACCATGTACTCGGTGCGAAACGGGAAGATCTCAAACAGCGACGCCGCCATGTCGTGCCCGATATTGCCGGCGGCGTGCATGCCGACGTTGACCTCGATGCCCTCCACATCGCCGGCCCGTTCTTCTTCCGTGTACACATAGCCGGCGTCGCGGATGATTTGCTTGAGCGCGTCGAGTTGCTCGCGGCCGGTGCGCCCCGAGGTGACGTTGTTGCGAATGATCCGCCGCACCCGTACGGCTTCGTCGAACGCGTTCTGGATTCCCGGCGGCACCTCCGTCTCGCCCTCGCGCAGCACGTAGCCGAAGCGCTTCATGTCGGTGGCGAAATTGTTGCGCTCCAGGCCCCAGTCGATCTGTAGCACGTCACCACGCTGGATAACCCGGTCGGTGCCGCCGATCTCGCCGCCATCCGCCAGGTGCGTGTAGACGGTCGGGTACCAGGTGCGCAGCAACCCCATCCTCTCGCGCTGCTCTTCCAGCCACCAGGCGACGTCGGTGTGCGTGGTAACACCGGGCGTGATCACCTCGTTCGACAGCGCGCGCTCGATGTAGCTGCCTGTCAAATCGGCAACTTTAGAGAACTCGACCAGCTCCAGCGCCACGCGCTCGCCGCGGAAGTCGGCAATCAATTGCTGGGCCGACACGAAGCGCGAGGCGTACGGCTCGCCGAGCTCCTCGGTGAGAAAGTTGAAGTCGCTATACGTCAGCCCGTCGGCGACGTGCAACCCCTCACGGATGTTCGGAACCTCCAGAAAGTTCAAGGCAATGCGCTGTGGGTCACGCTCGGCGACGATCGAGCGAAGGTCATCCCGGCGGCGGAATTCGTCGTAGGCGCCACACTCCCGCGCCAGGTCGGTTTCCCCTCCGAGCTGCAGCCGCTCGATCCGGTCGCCGCCACGGTCGACAAAGACGAAGAACCCCTGCCCGTTGACCGTCGAGATGGCGAAGTCGAGCGTCATCGGCTGCGTGCCGCGGCCCCGGTCGATGACGATCCACATATCGATGTTGTTGGCGCGCATCGCCCGTGGCAGCACGAAATCGAACTTGTCCTTGCGGATGTTGCAACTGATCTCCCAGCGCGAGCGAGCACCGTCGTCCTGCGAAACGGCGGCGCCCTGCGGCGGGGTCGATGGCCGACCCGCAAGCGGTACCGCATCGACGCCGATGGACGGGGCCACCAGGGCAGCCAGGAAGGCGGTGCAGAGCAATTGTGTACGCATCGATCGACCTCCGGCACTACGGCTACCCGGCTGGCCCTCGGAGCCGACCGGTGGGCACGTCGGGAATCTATCCGTTGGTTGGCATGCGAAACAACAGGAGCACGGGATTGGACGTCAGGATTCTGGGCACAGCCCCAGGCGCTCGAGGCAGCGTCCATACCGCTCGTCGGAGCGAAGCGGCTCGTAGCTGGGGTGGACTTTCAAATAGATGACGAAGAGGGCGCGCTCGTCGATGGCTCTGTCGAGCCACTCGAACGCCTGGTCAAGCTGTCCCAGTGCGATGTGCACCCGTGCGATGTCGTCGGCCGAGGCCTGCCCGTGCGACCGAATCTCCTCGAGCTCTTCGAGAATCCGGCGGGCCGACGCGGTATCGCCGCTCAGCGCCAGCGCATAACCGAGCCAGCCGAGATACTCCTTGCCGTATTTCAGCGTCGCCCGAAACGTCTCAACGGCTTCGTCGTACCTTTCGCTTGCCGCCAGGCAAGTCCCCAGCATCCAGTTGGCTTCCGGAAAACCGGGCTCGAGCTCGAGGGCCCTTCGACAAATCTCGATCGCCTCGTCGTAGCGACCCGACATGAAGGGCGCTATGGCGACGTTGGAGCCGATTAAGGCCGACAACGGATCGAGGCGATGGGCCAACTGTATCTCCGCGTCCGCCTCGTCCAGGCGGCCCTGCGCGGCGAGGTACCAGCAGTAGTACAGGCGGGCGATCGAGTCGTTGGGATTCGACTCGATCGCGAGCTGACATGCGTTTTCG
>CAYSHI010000290.1:0-14141 GCA_964430745.1 uncultured Acidobacteriota bacterium
CCGTAGGGTAGCGGCGGGACGGGGCGATTCCTTTGTCGCGGCTCCTCGACGATGTATGAACATCGCCGTCGTCGCCTCTCCGCGGACTCGCCCCGTCGCGCTCGCTACAAGTGTCAAGCTATGTTGGAGACAGCACACTAGAGTACGGCGCGATCCACACGGACCCTCGAGCGGATTTCCCCCGTGGCCGACAGCCCCCACATCAGCGTCGTTTTGCCTACCTTCAACGAGGCCGGGAACATCGTGCCGTTGATCGATCGGGTGGCGGCTGCGCTCGACGGCGTCCCGCACGAGATCCTCGTCATGGACGATCGATCCCCCGACGGCACCGCCGCCCTGGCGCGCCAGGCGGCGACGGCGCATCCGCAAACGCAGGTGGTCGAGCGGGACCCGCCGGCCGGTTTGACGCTGTCGATCGATGACGGTATCCACCGTGCCCGTGGCACGTTCGTCACCTGGATGGACTGCGATTTTTCACATCCGCCCGAGTTGTTGCCGCAGCTGTTCGCTCCGTTGCGGGCCGGCGAGGCTGACATCACCTGCGCTTCGCGCTACGTCTACGGGGGGGCCGACAATCGAGGCGAGCCGACGGCCGTTTTTGCCAGCCTGGCGATTACCAAGCTGGCGAGGTGGTTTGTTGATCGGCGCGTGCTCGACTACACCACGGGCTACGTCATGGCGCCCCGTGCACTGCTGTTGGAGCTCGGCCTGCGCGGCGACTACGGCGAGTATTGCATCGAGCTGCTCGGCTCCGCGGCGCTGCGGGGCTACCGCGTGCGCGAGTTGCCGTACGAGAGCATCCCGCGGGTCGAGGGCGAGTCCAAGACCGCCACGAATGTGCTCGGTTTTGCGCGGCGTGGCTGGCGCTACCTCGTGACCATCGGCAGGTTGCGGTTCACCCGGCGGAAGATTGCCGCCCAGGGGGTGGCGCGCGGCACCACCACGCGAGACCTCGAGCCCGGTGAGGCCGGGTAGATGGAAGCCGCCGAGTACGTACGCATGGCCGAGGTGCAGGATCGCCACTGGTGGTTCGAGGCGAAGCGTCGCACCGTCGCCTCGCTCCTCGAGCGCCACGGGGTGGGGAAGGGCGTCCACGGGGTGAGCCGGGTGCTCGAGGTCGGGCCCGGTACCGGGTCGATGATCGACGTGATGACACGGCACGGGCGTATGTACGCGGCCGATGCCTACGTCCCCGCTCTGCGGCTGCTCGTGGAACAGCGCCCGACGGCCGCCGACGTCGAGCCGGTGGCGGCTAACCTGCTCGACTTGCCGTTTGCCGACGAGAGCTTCTCGCTGCTCGGTTGCTTCGACGTTCTCTATCACCAGAACGTTGTCGACGTGGCCGCCGCCCTCGCGGAGTTGCGACGAGTGTGCGCGCCGGGCGGCTACGTTGCCATCACCGACTCGGCGTTCCCGTTGCTGCGAAGCTCCCACGACGTGGCGACGCACGCGGCTCGCCGCTTTCGTTTGCCCGATCTCACCGAGCCGCTGCGGGCCGTCGGTTTCGATGTCGAGCACGCCTCCTATTTCCACACGTTGCTGTTTCCCGCCGCCGTCACCGTGCGGCTCGCCAAGCGGCTGAGCCAAGGATCGCCGCAACTTGAGGGGATGCCTGGTGGCGGTACCGGCGCGGCGGGTGCTGCCGGCGTATCGAGCCCCGCGCGGACGGCGAGCGCGGTGGGTGACGCGGCTTCCGCCGGCGCGGCAGGCGAAGAGGAGGTCGCCGCCCACTCCGACCTCGCCCCGGTCGCCGGGTGGTTGAACGCTCTGCTCCTCAGCCTCTATCGCCTCGAGATTCCGTTCACGACCCGGTGGCGAGCGCCGTTCGGCAGCAGCTTGTTGATCCTGGCCCGGCGCCCCCACGCGGGCGCTGATCTCGTTGCGGTAGGTGGCTGACAGGTATCCCGACCCGGCGTAGGCGCGTTCGCAGGCGGTGAGCTTCTCGGGGTGGCGGCGACGTACGTAGTCCAGGAAGACGGCTCGGCTCGGTTGGCGGAGAAACAGCACGTTGCTGGCCACGAAGCGCGCCCCCGCCGCCTTGGCCGCCGCAACGGCCCGATTGAGCGTGAACGG
Organism: uncultured Acidobacteriota bacterium; assembly: GCA_964430745.1. Taxonomy (GTDB): domain Bacteria; phylum Acidobacteriota; class UBA890; order UBA890; family UBA890; genus CBDCGW01. The sequence continues at coordinate 2,074 of CAYSHI010000290.1, forward strand.
GTCGTCGGTGATCCCCGGCAGGATCGGCATGAGAAAGAGCGTCGATACCCGCGTCGCGCAGCATTCGCATGGTCTGCAGCCGACGCGACGGCGTCGGCGCCCGCGGCTCGAGTTGCCGGGCGAGCTCCGTATCCAGCGACGTCAGGGAGAAGTTCACCACCAGGCCGCTGTGACGGGCGATCGTGGCCAGCAGCTCCCAACGCGGCGGGCGAGATCCCGCCGCAGCGCGACCGCGACGTGCTGTTTCACGAAGATGTCTCGCTCGAAAGACCCCGCGTCCCGGCCGAGGAACTCGTGCATGTAGCGCGCGTAGCAGTAGGTGCAGGCGAACTCGCATCCGCGGTAGGGGTTGATCGTCCACACGAAAGGCATCTGCGGGCTCTCGCATCGGTTGAGGATACTGGTCGTGGCGAGAGGCGAAAACGTGACGCCTCGTTGGACACGTGGCAGGGGAGCGCTCGGGACGGCGTGCGCGCGGGGGGTGGTGATCGACATGGTCGCAGCTCCTGAGGGCCTTGATCTCGCCCGCAACGCGCCGCTGTCGGTGGGATCAGATATTATTTTCGTGTTAGTTTCGTACTCCGGGGCGAAACTGTCAATAGGGGCGCCCGGGTTGGGCCACGGGTCTGTACTCGCCGGACGCGATCTGACGCGCGGGTGCGGACGTTCTGGCACGGTGATAGGATTTTCGCCATCGAGGAGGATCCAGATGTCCGGTCATTCCAAGTGGAGCACGATCAAGCGCAAGAAGGGCGCGGCCGACGCGGCACGCGGCAAGGTCTTTTCGCGCCTGGTCAAGGAGATCACCGTCGCCGCCAAGCAGGGAGGCGGCGATATCGACGCCAATCCGCGCCTGCGCGGCGCGGTCGCGACGGCGAAGACCGAGAACATGCCGGCCGACAACATCAAGCGCGCCATCCGGCGCGGCACCGGCGAGCTTCCCGGTGTGATCTACGAAGAAGTCAACTACGAGGGTTACGGTCCCGGCGGCGTTGCCGTTCTGGCGGTAACAGCTACCGACAACCGCAACCGCACCGTGGCGGAGATCCGCAAGCTTTTCGAGCGTAGCGGCGGCAACCTGGGCGAGCTCAACTCGGTCGCCTGGATGTTCAGCCAGATGGGCCTGATCCTCGTCGAGGAGGCGACGATCGACGAGGACGACCTTCTGTTGGTGGCGGTCGAGGCAGGTGCCGACGATCTCACCACCGACAACGGCATGCATGAGATCAGCGTTTCCCCGGCCGAGTTCGGCACGGTGCGAGACGCCCTCGAGAGCCATGGCATCAAGTGGGTCAGTGCGGAGCTCGCCATGGTCCCGAGCTCGTATCTCAAGTTGGAGGGTAAGGATGCCGAGCGCTGCATGGCGCTGATGGAAAAGCTCGAGGATCACGACGACGTCCAGGGGGTCTACACCAACGCCGATATTGACGCCGAGGCGCTCGAAGCCTCCTGATGTCCGAGTCGGTCCGCATCCTCGGCATCGACCCCGGATCCCGATACACCGGCTATGCCGTGATCGATACGGTGGGCAACAAGGCTGCTGTCGTCGAGCACGGGGTCGTCAAGTTGCCGCAAAAACAGCCGGTTACCGAACGCCTCAAGCTGCTCGATGTGGCCCTACGGAAGCTCGTCGCTGAGCACCATCCCGACGAGCTCGTCGTCGAGGAAGTCTTTGCGGCGCACAATGTACGATCGGCGCTGGTGCTCGGTCAGGTCCGTGGTGTCGTGATTGTCGCCGCGGGATCGGAATGCCCGGTATTCGAGTACAGCGCGCGCGCCGTGAAGAAGGCCGTCGCCGGCTACGGCCAGGCCGACAAGGATCAGGTTGCACAGATGGTGAAGACACTCTTGGGGCTGCCGGAGACCCCGCAGCAGGATGCCGCCGACGCGCTTGCTCTGGCGCTGTGCCACATGCACTCGCGGGCCTTCGCGGTTCGCCTGCAGACGGCGCGGTGAGCCACGTGACCGGCGAATCGAAATGACGACCGACGAGGCGACGTCATGATCGGCGCATTGCGAGGCACGCTTTACGAAAAGACGCCCGACTACGTCATCGTCGACGTCGGCGGGGTGGGTTATCAGGTGTACCTCCCGTTGCCGGCTTACTACGAGATCGGCGAGCGCGGCGCCGAGGTCCGGTTGCGTATCTATACGCACGTTCGCGACGATGTCCTTCAACTCTTCGGATTCAAGGATCTGCCGCAGCAGCGGCTCTTCGAGCACCTCATTTCGGTTGCCGGAATCGGTCCCAAGCTGGCAATCACGATTCTCTCGGGAATGGAGGTCGACGTGCTCACAGCGGCGATTGCCGAGGCCGACATCGCCCGCCTGTCGACCATTCCCGGCGTCGGGAAGAAGACCGCTGAGCGCATGGCCCTCGAGCTCAAGGACAAGGTCAAGGATCTCGCCCCGGCTGGCTCCGCAGCGGGTCCGCGTGGGGTGAGACAGGACGTGCTGTCGGCGCTGGAGAACCTCGGGTATCGCCTCCGTGACGCCGAGCGGGCCCTCGAGAAGGTGCAGGACCCGGCCGACGGATTCGAACAGTTGCTCAAGCAGACATTGCGCGTCCTGGCCGGTTAGCGGGGGCGCATGAGAGAAAGTAAGCAGACATGAACGAACGCCTGGTCAGCCCCAGCACAGGCGGCTCCGAGGAGTCCCGCTTCGAGGTCACGCTGAGGCCGCGCAATCTCAGCGAGTACGTGGGGCAGCACAAGGTTGTCGACAACCTGCGCGTGTTCATCGAGGCGGCGCGAAATCGGGGCGAGCCGCTCGATCACGTGCTCTTGTTCGGACCTCCGGGCCTGGGCAAAACCACCCTCGCCAACATCATCGCTCATGAGATGGAGGGAGACCTGCGTTCCACGTCCGGTCCGGTGATCGAAAAAGTGGGTGACCTGGCGGCCATCCTCACGAATGTCGAAGAGCACGGCGTACTTTTTATCGACGAGATCCATCGACTCTCCGCTTCCATCGAGGAGGTGCTGTATCCGGCGATGGAGGACTACCAGATCGACATCGTCATCGGCGAAGGGCCGAGCGCGCGTTCGGTGAAGTTGCCGATCCCCCGTTTCACGTTGGTCGGTTCGACGACGCGCGCGGCGTTGCTGACCTCGCCGCTGCGAAGCCGCTTCGGCATCGTTTTTCGGCTCGACTTCTACAACACAGAGGATCTCGCCCGCATCGTCAGCAACTCCGCCGGCAAGCTCGGTGTGCCGACCGACCCCGCGGGGGCAATGGAGATCGCCCGCAGATCACGAGGGACACCGCGTATCGCCAACCGACTGCTGCGCCGCGTGCGCGACTTCGCCGAGGTCGACGGCGACGGCACGATCGACGCCGAGGTGGCGCGAGGCGCGCTGCAGAAGCTCGAGGTCGACAAGATGGGTTTCGACGAGATCGACCGCAAGCTTCTGATGACCATCATGCAGAACTTCGCCGGTGGTCCCGTCGGGCTGAACACCATCGCCGCCTCCATCGGCGAAGACAAGACGGCGATCGAAGACATCTACGAGCCCTATCTGATCCAGCTCGGCTTTCTGGCGCGTACGTCGCGCGGGCGGGTCGCCACTCCGGCCGCCTACGAGCACTTCGGCATCGCCCAGCCCGACCAGAAGCCTCGGCCGAGGGGCCAATCGGAGCTGTGGTAAGCGTCGAGATCTTCGACTACGAGCTTCCCGAGGAGCTGATCGCCCAGGAGCCGGCTCGTCGTCGAGACGAGTCGCGCCTGCTGGCTGTCGATCGCACGGGTAAGGATCCCGCGCGCGAGCATCGGTTCTCCGACCTGCCGGGCCTTCTCCAGCGCGGCGATCTGCTGGTGCTCAACGATGCCCTGGTCGAGCCGTTGCGTCTGCGGGCGCGGCGCCCCACCGGCGGCACCGTCGAGGTGCTCCTTCTGCGCCCGGCGCCGGCCCCGGCAGACGCCGAGGGGGCAGTCTGGGAGGCGATGGTTCGCCCCGGAAAACGCGTGCGACCCGGCGAAGCGCTGCTGCTCGGGGATGGCGAGTCCGGCCTGCAGGTTCTCGGCGAGTTGCCTTCGGGACGCCGGCTCATCGAGCTGCCGGGCGGTGCGTCGCCGCGCGAGTTTCTGCTCCGCTGGGGAGAGATGCCCCTGCCTCCGTACATCCGTCGGCAGCCCGGCGACCGGCGCGGTGCGATCGATCGTGATCGGTACCAGACCGTCTACGCCAGAGAGCGAGGCGCAGTTGCGGCGCCGACGGCGGGGCTCCATTTCACCCACGACTTGTTGGCATCGCTCGTCGCTGCCGGTATCGAGAGCACGACCCTCACCCTGCACGTGGGGCCGGGCACGTTCCAGCCCGTTCGCGTTGCCGACGTCGAAGACCATCGTATGGAGCCGGAGCCGTACGTACTCCCCGGCGAATGCGTGGAGGCCATCGCCGCCGCCCGTCGGCGCGGGGGGCGAGTGATCGGCGTCGGCACAACGGTTGTCCGCACTCTGGAGTACGCCGCCCGTCGTTTTGCAGGTATCGAGAACGCGGCGGGCGAGGGGGACGCCGATATCTTCATCTATCCGGGCTTCGAGTTCGCCGTCATCGACGCAATGCTGACGAACTTCCACCTGCCGTGCTCGACGCCGCTGCTGATGGTTGCGGCGTTGATAGGCCGCGAGCCGCTTCTGCGTGCCTACGAGACCGCGGTAGAGGGCCGTTTCCGCTTCTATTCCTACGGCGACGCGATGTTGATCTCATGAGCGTCGAGGGGTGTCGATCTCATGAGCATGGAAGGATGTTGAGCCGATGAGTTTTCGACCCGTCGGAGCCGATCTTCGAGGCTTGCTGGACGAATGGATGAAGAACCCGGAGTCTCGCCGTGTGCTCATGCAGCGGACCTGGGAGCGGGCTCTGGGAGAGAAGATCAGCCGGAGATGTAGACCGCTTCGTCTCCAGGACGACGTGCTGACCGTCGAAGTCACCGACTCGTCGTGGGCGACGCAGCTTCAGGCGATGAGCGCGGATCTCATCCGCCGCATCAATGCCGCGCTCGGCAGCTCGTGGGTTCGACGAATCGAGTGGGTCGACGCCGCCGGTGAGCCGCTGCCGATAGTTCGCCGACGCTGACCCGCGGCTCCCCTCCGCCGACGCTCACCTGCGGCCTACTCCGCCGATGCTGACCTGCGGCCCACGCGGGCACGGTGCTCCAAACAACGCATCCGCCGCCGTCAGGTTACCCGGACAACGTATGCACACCGAGCGCGTGGTGGCGGGCGCCATCGCGTCGCAGTTCGCTTTCGAACAGCGTCACCGCATCGATGCGGAACGTCCCGGCGTCGAAATCGCGGTGTTTCTCGAAGGTGCGCAGGAGATCCGGGAGCCGTCGATTGCTGCGCACGCGGCCGATGGTGACGTGCGGACGGAAGCCTCGCGCATCGCGGGGGAAGCCGAGCGCCGCCAGCTCTGACTGAAGAGCGTCGTGCAGCGCGACAAGCGCTTCGTCGTCGGTTTGCACGCCGATCCAGAGGACGCGAGGTCGGCGAAGATGTGGGAAACTTCCGAGGTCGCGCAACCGGCCGCGCGCCGGCTGTGCGGCGCCAGCGACCCTGTTGACGGTCGCGTCGACCGCCCCCACATCGCGCGCATCGACGTCCCCCAAGAACTTCAGGGTCAGGTGCATCGATTTGGCGTGAATCCAACGAACGTCGGCACGCGAAGCGTTGAGGTCGTGAACCACACGGTCAAGCCGCTCCTTGACGTGATCCGGCAAATCTATGGCGGCGAAGAGGCGCATGGGAACCATCAAAACAGCATTGCTATCGGTTCACGACAAGAGCGGCTTGGTTGATTTTGCCAGAGGACTCCACGAACACGGAGTCGAGTTGCTATCGACGGGCGGAACCGCGGCCAAGCTCGAGGAGGCTGGCCTGCCCGTCCGTCAGGTCTCCGAACACACCGGCTCGCCCGAGATGCTGGGCGGCCGGGTGAAGACGCTGCACCCCAAGGTCTTCGGCGGCATCCTGGCGCGGCGCGACGATGCCGGGCAGATGGCCGAGCTCGAGGAGCATGACGTAGCGGCCGTGGATCTGGTCGTCGTGAACCTCTATCCGTTCGCGGCCACTGTCGCGCAAGCTGATCACAGCCTCCAGGACGCTCTCGAGCAGATAGATATCGGCGGCGTCTCCCTGCTGCGGGCGGCGGCGAAGAACGCCCCGGGCGTGGTGGTGGTCGTCGACCCGGCGAGCTATGGCGAGGTGTTGGAGGCCGTGGTTGCGGACGACCTGCCCCTGGCTCGCCGCCTGCAATGGGCGGCCCGGGCAATTGCCCACACCGCCGGCTACGAAGCCTCGATCTGCAACTACCTCAACGGCCTACAGAGTGACGCGTCGCTCGCGTCGACCCCCGACCTCCAGCCTTTGCCGGAGACTGTGGCGATGACCTTCGGCAAGGTGCAAGGTCTGCGCTACGGTGAGAATCCGCATCAATCGGCCGCGTTCTACGCCGATGCCGCGACCGTTTCCCGGGCTCTCGGCGCCGCCGAGCAGCTCCACGGCAAGGAACTGTCATTCAACAATATTCTCGATCTGGACGCCGCCTGGAAGCTGGCGCGCGCGCTGCCGGTCTTCGGCGCCGCCGTGATGAAGCACGGCAACCCGAGCGGTGCGGCGCGGGGCGAGACACTGGTGGACGCCTACACGGCGGCGCGGGCCGGCGACCCGGTCTCCGCCTTCGGTAGTGTGGTGGGCCTGAACGCCGAGGTGGACGAGGATACCGCCAACGAGATCGTCACCACGTTCGTCGAGGCGGTCGTCGCGCCCGGCTTCTCTGCGGGTGCGTTGGAGATCCTGAAGTCGAAGAAGAACATGCGGCTGTTGACCGTTCCCGCGGACGGAGATCTCGCACCGAGCTACGCGTCGAGCGGATTCGTCGGGTCGGACATCCGTTGGGTCGACGGTGGGCTGTTGGTTCAGGGTCGTGACCCCGGCGCCGGCATTCCCACCGAGGAGTGGGTTTGCGTGACCGAGCGGCAACCGACCGAGGAGGAGGAGGCCGGCATGCGCTTCGCCTGGTCGGTGATTCCGCGAGTGAAATCGAACGCGATTCTCCTGGCCAAGGGTAACCAGCTGATCGGGGTCGGCGCCGGGCAGATGAGCCGCGTCGACTCGTGTCGCATTGCCGTGTGGAAGGCGGAAGAGTACGGGCATGGGGTCGCCGGGTCGGTGGCGGCGTCCGACGCCTTCTTTCCGTTTCCGGACGGGCCCGAGCTCCTCGCGGAGGCCGGCGTTACGGCGATCGTTCAGCCGGGCGGTTCGATGCGTGACGACGAGGTGATCGCCGCGGCGAATCGCCTGGGAATCAGCATGGTCATGACCAAGACGCGGCACTTCCTGCACTGACGAGACTTCCGCCGCCGTGCGGCAGTCGCGCCGTGCATTGATCCCTCGCGCTACGCCTTGACCACTCGCGTGCGGCTGAGACGATCGTGCAGCCCTCGTCGCTGTGGATCCTTCAGGGCCGGGATCATTCCGGCCAGCAGCGGCAGCGCCGAGATAACCCACGCGCCGAGGCGCATCGCGGCGCGGTCAAAGCCGACGCTGAACTGATCCTCGCCGACGACGCGCAGCCGCATGACCATGCGTCCGATCGTCTGCCCGCAGCTTCCAACCAGGAAGACGGAGTAACCGACCGCGAAGATCGCCCAGGTCAGTCCGAGAGGAAGTACCTGCTCCACCATCACCTGTCGGAACGGCAGACCCGTCCCGGAGGCGGCGGCGCCGACCAGTGCCGCCGCGATCGCCGTCAGCACCAACAGGTCGCACAGGGCCGCCGCGGCCCGCTCGGCGAGGGGGCCGGCGGATGACGCCACCGTCGGCTCCGAAATGGTGTCTTCGGCATCCCACTGTAACGATTGCTTCTCGTCTACCGCCTCGTCCTCGTCGAGCGCAAGATCCAGAGCCGGCGCCGCCCCGGCGGCGATCGCCGCCTCGTCGAAGTCGAGCTTCGGCAGTTCCTTGTCCGCGTCGACGGTTTTCAAGGGCTCGGTGTCTTCGGCGGGCTCGGCCGCTGCCACGAGTTCGGTGTCTTCCTCGGGCTCTGTGAGTTCGGCAGGCCCCGCGTCGACGGAGGGCTCGGCGACCGGCCCGAGCTCGGTTTCCTCGGCGGGCCCGGCCGCCTCGACGGTGTCGCCGAGCTCGATGGGCGCGGCCTCGAGCTCACTCGCCCGGTCTTGCCTCGCCGGGTCCTTGTCTCGAAGCGCCGCCAACTCCTCGCTGCGCCGGGCCTCGTACGCCTGAGCTGCCGCGACCGCGGGCGGTGTCGATTGCAGGGCCTTGTCCGTGTCGATTTCCGCCGGCCCCGCTCCCCAGCTGAACGAGGGACGGGGCTCGGCAACGACAGCTTCGGTATCCGAGGTGGCATCCGTGCCGGGATCGACGGCGTCCTCCCGGCCTTCCTCTTCAACAACGCTCTCGGCCTGGTCGACTTCGATCGCCGTTTCGGTCTCGTCAGCTTCGGCCTCGGCGGTGTCCGCTTGTTCGGCTTCGGCCTCGGCGGCCTCGGATGCTGTGACTTCGACCGTTGCTTTGGCCGCGTCGTCGGCCTCGAGGACCTCTTCAACCGTCCCGGCCCCCGCTGATCGATCGGCGGGGATCAGATCCGCCGGAGGCTCGGTCGAAGATGCCGGGAGTTCGATGTCGAGCTCCGGCGCGGCGCTTTCGTCGGCCTCAGGTTCGGCGCCGATGTCGGCATCGAAATCCAACTCGATCGCGTCCGGTTCCGCGACGACGAGGGGTATGTCGTCATCTGCTCGGCTCGTTGTCTGTTCCGGCCCGGAGGTGACGTCGGCGCTTTCGTTGTCGACCTTCGACCTCGATGCGGCCCTTCTGCCGGAGGCGCCGTCCACAATACGCGCGATGAGGTCGCCCGCCGTCGCGGTGACGGCCGCGAGGGGGCCCGCGTCGTCTCGAGGCGTCTCCTCGACTTGTTCCGGAGTCGGTGCATCCGCGACCTCGCCGGCGACCGTCTCGACGGGCCGGTCAATCTCGGCGCCCTCCTCGGTTGCGGTTGTCGCCGCGGGTTCCTCAGCGCCCTCCTCGGTTGTTTCCGCCGCCGGCGTCTCCTCGGAGCCCTCCGCGGGTGCGTTTGTCGCTGGGGGCGCGTCGGTGCCGACTTCGTTTGCGCCTGCGGCCGGCGGCAGCTCGGCGGCAACTTCGATCGGGTCGCGAGCCGCGAGTTGCTCGGCAGCTTCCTCGGATGCGCCCTGGACCGGCAGCGGCCCGGCGGCTTCCGTGAGCCCTTCGTGCGCGGGAGCTTCCGCGATTCCTTGTTCCTCGGTTGGGCTTTGTGCGTCGGCCTCCGTCTGCTCGGTGGTTGCTCCGGTTTCCGCGGCGTCGGCTTCGGAAGCGAGGCGCTCACGTTCGCGTCGCTCCCGGATGCGCTTGAGGCGTTCGCGCAGCTCTTCCCGCCAGTCCGAGAAGCCGGGAATCTCACCGCCGAACTCCGGGTCCGCTCCGTCCTCGGGCTCACGAGAAGCCTCGATGATGCCGGCATCTTCATCTACGTCCGCGGTGGTGGCGCCACCGCGCGGGTCGTCGTCTCGTGACGAATCGCCGCTGTTCACGATCTCGGCCTCCTTGCTGCGCTCTCGAGCCGCGGGCGTAGCCACGGAGCCGGCATCGCCGACGTCGTTGCCCGCACCCGTGTCGGGCGCGAACCAGTCCGGCGCATCGGGATCAGTTCCCTTCGCCAGCGGGTTCTCGTTTTGCTTTCGTCTGTCGAGGCGGGCTCGGTGAAGTCGGTCCCGCAACTTCAGACGCATTTCGGGATCGTCCCGCAGAACATGGCGGGATCCATCAGCCGATGCTGAAGCTAAGGGGCGAACTAGCGCGAACGATTCCTTGCAGCGGGGACATTGCGGCAAGTCGTCGAACGTCACGAGTCCGCATTGCGGACATTTCACGACGCCGGTCCCTGGCAAGGTGGGCACCCGGATGCTAGCAATCGGCGGGTACGACGGTCAATGAGGCCGCTACTCGGAAGTCACGTCTCCGGGATCGATTCCGTACGATTTCATCTTCCGATACAGATGGCTGCGCTCGATGTGGAGCGCTTCGGCGGTCCGCTTCACATTGCCCCCATGCTCGCGCAACTTGGTCAGAATGAAGCGCCGCTCGAACAGGTCGCGGGCCTCGCGCAGCGCGAGATCGCCGCCCCGATCGCGCTCGTCGCTGGGGCCGATCATCTCGAGGGCCGGGCCGAGGTCGGCCTCGTGAATCGTGTCTCCGGCAACCATGATCATGAGGCGCTCGCAGACATTCTTGAGCTGGCGGACGTTTCCCGGCCAGCGGTAGGCCGTCAGCCGTGCGATCGCCTCTTCCGTAAGCCGTTTGGGGCTGATGCCGTATTCAGCAGCGGCCTCGCGCGCGAAGTACTCCGCCAGAAGCGGCACGTCGTCGCGTCGCTTCCGCAGCGGCGGAACGTGGAAAGGGACCACGTTGATGCGGTAGTAGAGGTCCTCGCGAAATCTGCCTTTGTTGATCTCCTCCTGCAGATCTTTGTTGGTTGCCGCGATGATGCGCACGTCGACGGTGTGGTCGGCGGTCGAGCCGACGGGCTGAAATGTCTGTTCCTGCAACGCCCGCAGCACTTTCGACTGCGTGCGCATGCTCATGTCGCCGATCTCGTCGAGAAACAGCGTGCCTCCGTCGGCAAGGTCGAACTTCCCGCTCTTGTCCGCAACGGCGCCGGTGAAGGAACCGGCGACGTGGCCGAACAGCTCGCTCTCTATGAGCTCGTCGGGGATGGCGGCACAGTTGACCTCGACGAACTGCTCCGAGGCTCGCCGTGAAAGGGCGTGGATGCGTCGGGCGACGAGCTCCTTGCCGGTGCCGTTTTCGCCGAAGATCAAGACACGGCCGTTGGTGGGCGCCGCCCGGCGAATCTGCCCGCGGAGCGAAACGATGGCGTCGGATTCCCCGACCATCTCCCAGCGCTCGTTGACCTCGGCCCGAAGCCGGAGGTTTTCATCCTGCAGGTTCTTCTGTTTGATGCCGTTCGCGACCACCAGCAGGACGCGATCGAGCGACAGGGGCTTCTCGATGAAGTCGAAGGCGCCGAGCTTGGTTGCACGAACCGCGGTTTCGACGCTTCCGTGCCCTGAGATCATCACCACCACAGCGTCGCTCTGGCCCTCCCCGAGTCGCTCGAGCACCTCCAGCCCGTCCATTCCCGGCAGCCAGATATCGAGCAGAATCACGTCCGGTGACGAGCGGGTTGCCGTCTTGATCGCGTCCTCTCCGTTGGAGACGGTCTTGACGCTGTAGCCCTCGTCTTCGAGCACGCCCTTGAGAGTGGCTCGAACGTTGCGCTCGTCGTCGACGATCAGAACCTGCGGAGGAGCGCTCAAAACGGAAGCTCGATGGTGAAGACCGTGCCGTGTGGCTGGTTGTCGTTGACGCGCACGTACCCGCTATGGTCGGCGACGATCTGATGCACGATTGCCAGACCCAGTCCGGTGCCGCCGCGCTTGCGCGAAAAATAAGGCAGAAAGAGCCGGTCTTTGTCTTCAGCGGTGATCCCCGGCCCGCTGTCCGCGACCTCCACCCGCACGACCTGGATCTCGGCGTCGAACGACGTGGCGACGTGCAACGTGCCCTCGCCTTCCATCGCCTCGACGGCATTGTCGAACAGGTTGGTGAAGGCACGTTTGAGCTGGTCGGGGTCCGCCTTGATGGTCGGGATGTGGTTCGAAAGGTCTCGCTCGACCCGGATGCCGTCGTGCATGCTGGCGCAGGCCAGGAGGCCGTTCTCGACGATCTCGTGCAGGTCGGCCGGCACCAGCGCGACCGTCGGCATGCGGGCGTAGCGCGAGAACTCGCTCACCAGCCCTTTCAGCGTGTCGACCTCTTGGAGAATGGTGCGGGTGCCCTCTTCGATGACGTCGAACTGACCCTCGGCGCCGACCGCGCGGCGATAGCGACGCGCGATGCGTTGCGCGGAAAGCTGGATCGGCGTCAACGGGTTGCGGATCTCGTGGGCGATGCGGCGTGCCACCTCGCGCCAAGCGGCCGTCTTCTGGGCCGTGATCAGCTCGGTGAGGTCGTCGAGCACGACCACGGT
>CAYSHI010000291.1:0-19426 GCA_964430745.1 uncultured Acidobacteriota bacterium
GTCGTTGTCGCAACCCTCGTAGCCGCTCTTTTTGCATCCGCTCCCCTACCCGCGCCGCAGTGGTCCGCCGAACAACAGGAGGTGTGGGAGTTCGAGCTCGGTTGCCAAGCTTCGAAGGAGGCTTGGATCGATTGCTTCCACGAAGACTACGTCGCGTGGGGCGATATGAGCCTCGGGGTGCCAGCCAACAAGGCCGACGTCGTCGCGATCGGCGGGCGCAACTGGGACACGACCGAGGTGCTTCTCGTTCACCTGAAGCCGATGGAGATCACTGTCCGGGGCAACATGGCGGTCGCGCTGGTGGTCTACACGTCGACGGTGCGCAACAACGAGACCGGCGAAGTGATCACCCAGTCGATGGCGTGGACTGACGTCTGCATGAAGGAAGGCGGGCGTTGGTACTGGATTGCGGATCACGGCACGGTGGTGGACGGCGGCTAGAATCACCATCGCCGATCATCGGGACTCATGGCGTATGGACCGCTGCCGCTAAATCACCGCACCGGAATCCGGCGAGCCAGCTCGTCGGTGAAGTTCAGCAGTACCACCGGCTCGGTGATGGGCTTGTCGTGTTCCGGGCCAAGCCGTGCCGGGTTGAGGGTCCGCCGGACGAAGCGCCCTCCGCGCATCTGACAACTCAGTCAAGAATCGGCCTGCAAGCCTCCGATACACGCGCCACCCGCTGCAGCACGAACTCACCCAGCTCGGTCTCGAAGCGCAACTCGCCCCCCACAATGCTGACCGTGCTGGAGCTCTCGACCTCCGAACCGTCGGGCATGAGCGTTGTCCACGTCACCTGGGAGCCGGAGAGGTTCCCGGTCCGGCGCTCGATACCGTTGCCCGTGATCGCACAGTGAAGCGCTTTGCCGTCTTCGCCGATCTGGATCCAGGCGCGGACTCCGTCGAAAGCCCATGAGCCGGCGAACGGGTATTGTCGCGCCCGCTCGGCGTCCTCGATTTGCCTGACCCGCTCGGCCTCCTCGGCCTTCTGCACCTGCTCGAGCTGCTCGAGCTCCCGTTGCGCGTACTCGTAGTCCGGCGACAGACGCAGGGCCGCCTCGAGCGCGGCGCGGGCCTCGGCAAACATGCCGGCGGCTCTCGCCGTCACCCCGTGCGCCACGTAGGCGTAGGGAGAGGTCGGGCTGAGCGCCTCGGCGCGGCGCGCCAGGGTGAGCGCAAGCTCCGTCTTCTCTCCCCTCGAGCCGTAGATCAGCGCCAGCCGCGCAAGCGACGGCGCGTGGTAGGGGTTCATCTGCACGGCGCGCTCCAGATGCACCTGGGCGCGCGGCATCCCCCCGTCCTCGGGCCGCGCCGCCGTGTCCAAGATCGAGAGGTAGTAGCGGGGCAGAAAGAGAGTGCCGTTGAGCGAGGCCGCCTTCTCGAAACTGGCCTTCGCCTCTTCGGGGCTACCGGTGCGATATTGGAGCAGGCCGAGGGCTTCATGAGCGAGCGCGTTGTCGGGGTTGAGCTGGAGCGCGCGGTCGAGCGCGGCCCGGCCCTCCTCGTCAAGCCTCCGGTGCACGAAGAAACTTCCGCGGCGGGCGGCGAGCTGGTCTTCGCTCAAAACCGTTGCGGTGTAGCTTTCGGGGTCGATGTTCCGGGGCTTGTCGATCTCGAGCGCCTGATACTGGAATCGTCGCAAGTACTGCCGGAGTAATTGTTCGAAGTCTTCGAGGTCGCCGAACACCTCCACGAAGGCGTCGACGCTCGCCTCGCCGTTCCTCGTGAGCTGAAGATACGGGGTGATCCCTTCCCGCAGCCGACCGGTCCGGTCGCCCATCATCACGTAGTGGAGGATCAACCACGACTGGGCGTAAAAGACCGTGGTCCAGCGAGGCGAGAGCGAATTGGTGACCGTGCGGTCGGCGCTCAGCAGCTCTTCGAACGACATCCAGCGCTCGTTGCGGACGGTGGCCAGGCTCGCTTCGCTCGGTCGGCCCGTCTCGACGGTGTCCCTCTTGATGATGGTGTTCTCCCAGAACTCCGCGATCCCTTCGTGAAACCACGCCGGCGCCCACGGGATGACCGGGTACGCGAGTGAGTGGAAGTACTCGTGAAAGACTGTCTCGTAGGGATTCTCCCCTCGCGCGCTCTCGAGCAGCACGATGAAGTTCTTGTCCGTCGTGGGAACGTAGACGCCCAGCGGCATACGCCGCGGATCCCGTTCGGCGAACCGGGGAAGAAGCTCCCGCAGCTCGTCCTGGTCTTTCACCGCGAAGACTTCCAGCGGGGGCCCCTGCTGCGGAGCGACACCGGGCAGCCCCTGCACGAATACCTCCCGGATCGTCTCGAGCATGGTTGCGACACGACGAGCCCGCTCCTCGCCCGCGTCGCTGACAACGGCAAAGTGCGGGCTACGGACTTCGATCCAGTCGTCTTGGGCTGAGGCAGGGCGAGGGTGGAAGGTGAGGGCCACCAACAAGCACGCGACAAATGGTCTGCGGCATCCGTTGCGCATCCTCGTCATCTCCTCGGCCGGGCTCAGCGACTCCTGGTGAGAATCTCTGTGCCGGTGTCCGACGTCCGACGTCCGCGTCGCCGGGAGCGTGTCGATCAAACTCTATCGGAGGGCAGCCGGGGTTCCCAAGGGAGGCCTCCGCTGGGCAGCCCCGCGAGGAGGACGCCTCCGTGAATCATCGCCTTGCTTTGTGCGACCCCTTGGCGCTGGAAACACATGGCGCCAATACCGCCCCCGGCCGACCGGCCCCTTTCCGTCCAATTCGCACGAAGGTACGGGAAACGCCCGACTCGTGACCGTCTCTTCCCAGTGTCCGATCGACGATCGACCCTACCCGCAGGGCCGATGCGCCCTCAATACTTGTACCCTCGCGCTGGGTACAGTACGCTCATGATCAGCACAGTCAAGTTGGCGAAGGCGGCCCGCAAGGCCCTGAGGAAAAGCCCGGAGCACATCGTCGTGAAACTGCTTGGTTGGGTCGACCTCGTTGAGAACGAGGGACTTGCGAAGGCTCGCATGATCCCCGGCTACCACGACGAACCTCTGCGCGGCCGACGGCGGGGTCAGCGTTCCATTCGCCTGAGCCACGCATGGCGCGCGGTCTACGCGATCGAGGAGCCCGTGGACCAAAGTGAGGGATCATTCGTGCTCGTAACGGAGGTCAGTAAACATGACTATTGAGCGCCGCGCGGGCAAAGAGAAGAGCGACGCCAGCCGGTTCCTCGAGAACCTGGCCGGAGCCCCGCTCACTCTGGGCGGCCACCTCCGCGCCATCCGGAACGGCGAGCAAACAACGCTGGCGGAGTTTGCCGGTCGGCTCGGCGTCTCTCGGCAGAACCTCTGCGACGTCGAGCACGGGCGCCGCTCGGTCAGCCCGGCTCGCGCTGCCGATTGGGCCCGCGCCCTGGGATACAGCGAGGCTCAGTTCGTGCGGCTGGCGCTACAGGACCAGGTTTCGCAGGCGGGGTTGAACTTCCGCGTTTCGGTGGACGCGGCGTAGGTCGACCCGTCGTGCAACGAGCCCTACCGCGGCACCCTTCCCCGCTTCTGCAGCCACCAGCGCATGCACTTGTGGGCGATGTCCACGGGCTCGGCGAACATCAACGGGCAGCCACCGACGATGCAGTCGATGCCGTGGGCGTGGCACGCGTCGACCGCCTCCTTGGAGACGCTGCCGGCGCCGAACGAGCGATGGAACCAGACGCGGCGAACGCCGACGTCGATGCACTGGCGGACGACGTCAGCGGCCACGTCGGGATGGGTGCCGACAACGACGCCGTCGAGCGGCCCGGGAACACTCGCCAGGTCCGGGTAGCATCGCACTCCCTCGACCTCCTCGGCGTTCGGGTTGACGGGGACCACGTCGTAGCCGCTCGTGACCAGCTTCTTCAGGACCGCGTTGGCTGCAGTGTCGCCCTTGCGCGACACGCCGCCAACGGCGAAGCGCTTGCCGCTGAGAAACTCCCTCACCGACTGCGGAAGACCTTCCATGAGAGCCTCCTGTAGCTTGTCCTCGTGTGCCGAAGCCTCCGGCTACTCCGAACCTCCTGCCCGATAGCGGACCTCTCCGCCGACGATCGTGTAGACCACTTCGGTCGATGGGATCTCGTCGATGGGGATCGTCATGATGTCCCTCGACAGCACGGTGATGTCGGCCACCTTTCCGGGCGTGAGCGAGCCCTTGATGTCGTCTTCGAAGGCGGCGTAGGCATTGTCGATGGTGTAGGACTTCAGCGCCTGCTCCCTCGTCATCGCCTGCTCGGGAAGAAAGAGCGTGCCGTCGGGCAACTCGCGCGCCACCGAGCAGTGGAAGCTGGCGATAGGGTCGATGAGCTCCACCGGCGGATCGGTACCGTTCATGATGGCGGCGCCCGCGTCGATGAGCGTGCGGTAGATGTAGCCTCGCTCCTGCGTCCGCTCGCCACCCAGGCGCTCGTGCACCCAGATTCCGTCCGAGCAGGCGAATACACCCTGAATGCCCGCAATGATCCCGGAGGCGGCGAATCGGGGCACTTCATCGGGATGGATCACCTGCGCGTGCTCGATGCGCCAGCGGAGGTCGGTTTTCGAAGGATCCGAGGCGAACGCCGTCTCGTAAATGTCGAAGAGCTCACGCACGGCTCGGTCGCCGATGCCCTGGATGGCCATCTGGTAGTCGTGCTCGACGGCCAGTGCCGCCGAAGCGCGGATTTCCTCCACCGGGGTGACGTTGAAGCCGACGCTCCGGGGCAGATCGGCGTAGGGCTCGAGCAGCCAGCCGCCGTGTGTGCCCAGCGCTCCGTCGAGGACCTTCTCGCCGATTGCCCGCACGGTGAGAAAGCCGTCGCCGTATCCGACCATTCGGTAGCCGGCAAGCCGATCGGCCATCTGCTCGGCCGGCTCCTGGATGGCCATGTAGAGGCGAACCGGCAGGTTGCCCTCGTCGGCCATCGCGCGGAGCAGGTCGAGGGTCTCGAACGAAGAGCCCATGTCCTGAAAGCTGGTGATGCCGTTGGCCAGAGCGTTCTCGGCAGCCAGGTGCACCCAGCGGCGTTGCTCCCGTTCGCGATCCGCGGCCGGCGCATCGGCGAGCCGCCGGCCGAACGCGGCTTCCACGGGCCCCGACGCCGTTTCACGCAGCATCCCGATCGGCTCGCCGGCGGCGTCGCGGACGATCTCGCCTCCCGGCGGGTCGGGCGTTCCACGATCGATGCCGACCATCTCGAGTGCTCTGGCGTTGGCGAACACGCCGTGGCCGCTGGTGTGCTCCAGCATGACCGGATTGTCCGGCGAGACCTCACTCAGCCCCTGGTGCACGGGCAGCCCTTCTACGTTGGGCTCGGGCGGGCGTTGCCACTTGTCCTGATGCCAGCCCCGCCCGACGATCCACTCCCCGGGCGCCGCCTCGGCGACTGCTGCCGCCACCATGTCGAGGATCTCCGCCCAGTCGGCGGCAAAGCGCACGTCGAGTTGCGTGAGCGACTCGCCCAGGCTCATGTAGTGTCCGTGGCCCTCGATCAGGCCGGGCACCGCGAGACGACCGGCGAGGTCGATCACCTCGGTCGCCTCGCCGATGTAGGCCGCTATTTCGGCGTCACTGCCGATGGCGAGGATGGTCCCGCCACGAACTGCCAGCGCCTGGGCCTCGGGTAGCGCCGGGTCGACGGTGACGATCCTGCCGTGGTGCAGGACGAGGTCGGCGGGATCAACCGCTGCGGCCTGACAACCTGCGACGGCCGTGAGCGAGAGTGCCAGCAGGGCTGAAAACGATCGAAATGTCCGCGGCGCCCGCGGCGCCCGCACCACGCTTCCCATCTGCAGCTCCGATCTCAGATGTTGATTCCGACGGCAGGAGCGCGGGGGCTCGTTAGAGCCTACGGTGCGACGACATCGTGGTCCACCCGTCGGAAAACGCATGAGTGACGACCGTCTCACCCTTGTGAAGAACGCTGCCGAACCGCTCCGCTCTGTGGAAGGACAGCCCGGCCTACACGCCCACGAGTCACTGGTAAGGTCACTTGCTAGCCTACGCCGAAATACACCTTGTTCATGAATATTGGGGCGCCTTTTGACAAAACTACTTGTCACTCTGCGTATATATAACTATCATCAATGGTAATTACTACGCATATAGACAAAACCATGCGATCCACGGACTTCTTTGCCACGCACCCCGTCTTCACGCACGCGGAGTACGTCGAGGCCCACACCGCGACCGGCAGGAGCAGACGCACCAGCAATAACCTGCTGGCCATACACCTTCGCGCCGGCCGGCTCGTGCGCGTCCGGCGCGGCCTCTACGCCGCAGTGCCTCCCGGTGTGGATCCGCAACACGCTGCCGTCGACCCCTACCTCGTGGCGACCAAGCTCGCCGACGACGCCGCCGTCGCGTACCACGCCGCCCTTCAGTTTCACGGCAAGGCGTACTCCGTGTGGCACCGCTTCCACTACGTCACCGGTGCCCGAGCAAAGCCCACGCGGTTCCGCACCCTGGAATTTCTACCCGCCCAAGCCCCGGTCGCGGTCCGGTCGCTTCCCGACCTGGGCGGTGGCGTTGTCGAGCATCGGCACGCCGGCGGCGTCGTTCGCGCGACCTCCCTGGAGCGGACCCTCGTCGACGTCCTCGACAGGCCCGACAGGGCCGGTGGCTGGGAGGAGGTCTGGCGCTCGCTGGAAATGGTCGAGTTCTTCGACCTTGACGCCGTTGCCGACTACGCCCTCAAGCTCGGCACGGCGCTGACCGTCGCACGTGTCGGTTTCTTCCTGGAGCAACATCGCGACGCGCTGATGGTGGACGATCAACACCTCGAGGCGCTGCGGCGGTACGCACCCGCCCAACCCCTCTACCTCGACAGCAAGCGCGAATCGGGACGCCTGGTATTCGGATGGAACCTGGTGGTTCCGGAGCGCGTCCTCGAGCGAAGCTGGGAAGAAGTCGCCTGATGCTGACCGAGCCGGAGCTCATGCGCGAGGCCGCGGAGACCGGCTTCCAGAAGGAGCCGCTCGAGAAGGTCATTCGCCTCACGGAGTTGCTCGAATCGCTACGAAGCCACCCATTTCTCAAGCCGCGCATCGCACTGAAGGGAGGCACGGCGCTCAACCTCTTCGTGTTCGACGTGCCGCGCCTGTCCGTCGACATCGACGTGAACTACATCGGTGCGGCTGACCGCGGGGGAACGCTCGAGGATCGACCGAAGATCGAACAGGCGGTGCAAGCCGTTTGCGGCCGCCTCGGCCTTCAGGTCCGCCGTATCCCGCCGGACCACGCCGGAGGCAAGTGGCGACTCTCGTACCAAACGGCTGCAGGTCGTCCGGGAGGTCTCGAGCTCGACGTGAACTTCCTGCTGCGCACGCCACTGTGGCCGCACGCCGTGCTCGATTCCCGGCCGGTGGGATCGTTCTCCGCCAAACAAATACCCGTCCTCGACGTTCACGAGCTCGCCGCGGGCAAGCTGGCCGCGCTCTTCAGTCGCAACGCGAGCCGGGACCTGTTCGACGTACACCTGATCCTGCAGCGCGAGGACCTCGATCGGTCGCGGCTGCGGCTCGGCTTCGTTGTCTACGGAGGAATCAACCGCCGAGATTGGCGAGAGGTTGAGCTCGACGATGTGACCGCCGATCCGCGCGAGGTGGATCAACAACTCGTTCCGATGCTTCGCGGCGATATCGCTCCCGACCGCAGGGAGCTCGACGAGTGGACACGCAATCTCGTTGTCGAATGCCGCGACATGCTCTCCGTCGTTCTGCCGATCACCTCTCCGGAGCGCGCGTTCCTCGACCACTTGAACGACCGCGGCGAAATCGTGCCGGAGCTGCTGACGAACGATGCGGATCGCCAAGTGATCATCCGTTCCCATCCCGGGCTTCTCTGGAAGGCGCTCAACGTCCGTGAGCACCGCGGGTTGGAGGGAGGCCACGGGGGATCCAAGACGGATGGCAATGGCGTCGTCTCGGAGAGGTCCTAGCCGATTTCGACCGATTCGGGTAGCAAAGAGCCTCTCCGCGTAGCTGCCGCCCATCAGCGGGAGAACCGTGAGATGCGGAGGTCCCGCTCGGACGAAGACATCAGACCGGTCACCGAATTCCGTGAGAACGCTGCCCCTCACATCCGCCAGGCGCCGGAAACGAAGCGAGCCCTCGTCCTCACCCAGCGCGGACCGAGGTCTCGCAGCGACGTCCTATTGCTCGAACGGTGTCGAATGCCCGGCGATCAGCTTCCAGCGGCCGTCGATGCGCCGGAACACCTCGGTACGCTTCGCCGTGGCCATGCTCTCACCTGGGCTCACCCACCAGCTGCCGAAGAAGTGCATGATGGCGATGTCGTCGTAGATGTTGACGACGACCGGTTGCAGCGCGACCCAACCCAGGTTCTCCTCCGGCGCGATGGCCTGGTAGCGGCGGTCTTCCTCCCGACCGGCCGGCACCCCGGTGTCCCACCAGTAGGAATAGTCGGGCGCGGCGCACTGCTCGAGCCAGGCCTCGATGCCGGCGCCGGACTGCACCCCCTCTGTCCAGATATCCCAGCACTGCTCGAGCGAGTCGATGACTTCTTGCTGCTCGGGGGTCCACTGCTGGGCGACGGCCTGCGCGGGAAAACAGGCGGCGACGAATGCTGCGACAACGACCACGCGAAAGGCTGCCATGACGTTCTGCATGGGTACCTCCTCAGCGTTGCACGGTGCGCCGGGCGCACCGATCTCCCCTCACGCGCCAGCCGGTCGGGGAGTTCGTGGGCGGCCATGGCGCGGACAACCCAAGGGACGAATTGTCGTTGAATCAGCCGCATCTTGGACCGGATGGCCCAGGCAGTTCAAGGCAACCCGTCGCCGGCCGTCCGGGCGTCCTACGCAGCCACCTCCGACCCGAGCAGCGGGTCGCCGACGCCGTCAGTCGGGGCGGTCACAACGCGTCGCCCTCTGGGCTGAGCTGTCGAGAGGGTGGGTGGTGCTTCAGAGGATCACCCGGCCTTCGCGCCAGGGCGAAGAACCCTGTCCTGCTTGTCTTCACTCACCCTTGCGACGCGTGCCCCACAGTGGCTAGATGAACAAAGCGAGCGTCCGACTCGCCGCAGCGGAGTCGGGGCTGTGAGCGATGTCGGGAGGTCTCGCAAGCTGATCAAGCGGCAAGTGCAGTGCACCCTGCCGCACGACACGAGGAGGCGCCACCATGGGTTCGAACGCCCTGCTGTTCGGTTGGAACCGCTCCATTCCAGGCCGCGAGCGCATCAGCGCCGCACACTTCGAGGAGTTCGTCGGGTATCTCAACGGATTGCAGGAGGACGGAACCGTCCAGTCCTTCGACGTCGTCCTTCTCAACAACCACGGCGGCGATATGAACGGCTTCTTCTTGATCCGAGGAGAAAGCGCCGATCTCGGCACCATCATGTCGAGCTCCGAGTGGGAACAACACATGACGCGCGCCGGGCTGCACCTGGAGGGATCGGGAGCAATCCGCGGCGTAACGGGTGAGCGTGTCGCGGAGAGGATGGCCCTGTGGGCCAAGTCGATTCCTGACTGACGATTCGTGATTGGCGGCACCGGCGTCCGCCGCCAACCCGGTATCAACGCTGCCGCCATCGGCTTCGTCCGCGCCAGCGAGTGCATCCAGGGGATATCGAGGGTGACACCGTGTCTCCGGGTAGTGATCCTTTGCTGGTAATCCGTACACACCGCGTGGGCGACATCGGAACGGCCATCAGCCGCCACGGCGTGCTGTACGCGGAGGAGCAAGGTTGGGATGTGCGCTTCGAAGCCAGCGTGGCTGACGTCCTGGGCGCCTTCGTGCGCAACTTCAAGCCCGAACGAGAGCGCGGTTGGATCGCGGAAATCGACGGCGCGTTCGCCGGCTGCGTGTTTCTCTCCGATGTCGGCGACAACGCGGCGCGGCTGCGCTGCCTGCTGGTAGAGCCCTCGGCCCGTGGACATGGTGTCGGCACCAGGTTGGTCGGCGAATGCATCGCATTCAGCCGCGCGGTCGGCTACGACAAGATCCAGCTGTGGACCACCCCGGCTCTCGAAGCGGCACGCCGGATGTACGCCCGCCACGGCTTTGTGCAGGTCGGTGAAGAGGACCTGCACGATTGGGGCGAGAAGTTGATCGGCGAGATCTGGGAGCTCGACCTGGGAAGCTCGGCCTGAGCCGCTCAACGGCGGTGAGGGGGAATCGTCCTACGCAGCCACCTCCGACCCGCGTCTCCCCTGCCCCGCCGTCTCGCCCAGAATCCTCCCGAACACTTCGACGGCCCGCTCCATCTCGTCCATGGTGCCGAGCGAGATCCGCATCCACTCGTCCTGATACGGCGGAAAATCACGCCCCACCAGTACATTGTGCTCGGCACAAGCCTCGCGGAACGTGCTCGCCGGCATCCCCGTGTTCACGAACAGGAAGTTGGTCTGCGCATCGGTGGCCTCGAAGCCTCTCGACGCGAACCAGTCCATCGTGAACTCGCGCACCGCGGTGTTCCGCTCCGCTTCGCGCTCGATGCGGCCGGGATCCTCGATCGATGCCTTGGCGCCGAGCAGCGCCGGCGCGTTGAGCGTCCCACCATAGTGCCAGGCGCGGACCTTCTGGATAACGTCGGGCATGGCGACAAGCCATCCCATGCGCATCCCCGCCATGCCATGCGCCTTCGAAAAGGTGCGCGACACAAGGACACGGTCGTTCTCGAGCGCCATGGGAATCTGGGTGGCGTTGCCGGGGTCGGTGACGTAGTCGAAATACGCCTCGTCGACCAGGATAATGGCCTCGGTTTCCGTCAGCACGCGGTCGATGAAGCCGCCGACGGCGTCCGCCCGGTGAAGTGTGGCAGTGGGATTGTTGGGGTTGCAGAAGAACACGATCCCGGCTCCCTGGGCGGCGTCGGCCATGGCGTCCAGATCGATCTTCAGGTCGGCGTCGAGCGGCACCGCCTCTACCGGGTGGCCGACGATCGCGGCGTACTCGGGCATGGTCTCGAACGACGGCGACGCGGTTACCAGATGCCGCGTCGGCGAGGTGTACACGTGGGTCAGCGAGCGCAGGATCTGCGTCGAGCCGTTGCCCAGCATGAGGTGATCGGCGGGGATGCCCTGGGTGTCGGCGATGGCCTGGACGGTCTGGCGACCGGGAAGGCCGTACTGGCTCCCCAGTCCCTTGCTCATGGCCTCGCCCATCGCCCGGGTAACGACGTCGCCGGGGCCCAGCGGGTTTTCGTTGTTGTGCAGCAGCAGCGGCCGCTCCTGCACGGGCAGCGCCATCGACAGGGCGCGCGCGATCGAGCGCGGGCCGTCGAACGACATGATGGCGGCGGCGGTGGTGCCGATGCCGAGTCCCTTGATTGCACTTCTGCGTGTGACGCTCATGCCAGCACCTGCTTGAAAACGCCGCAGGCACGTTGCATTTCGTCCAGCGTGCCGATGCTGATGCGGGCGTGGGTTTGCTCCATCGGCGGGAAGTTGCGCCCGACGCCGACACCGTGCTCGCGGCAGGCCGAGCGAAACTCCGCCGCCGGGCCGCCGATGTTGACGAAGATGAAGTTGGTATCCGAGCGCATGACGTCGTAGCCCATGCCGTTGAAGAAGCCGACCGTGTAGGTTCGCGCCTCGGTGTTGCGCTCCCGTTCCTGCACTTCGCGGGCCGGGTCCTGCAGGGCGACGTATGCGCCGGCGAGCGTCGGCACGGCGATATTCACCGTCAGGGCGAGCGATTGCAGCTTCTCGACGGTGCGGCCGGAACCGATGCCGTAGCCAACGCGCATGCCGGCCATGCCGAAGCACTTCGAGAACGTCCGCGACACGAACACGTTCTCGCTCTCGACGGCCATGCCGGCCGCCGACTCGTAGTCGGGATGGGTGACGTACTCGTGATAGGCCTCGTCGAGATGGATGACGGTTTCGGGCGAGGTGCGCTGTACGGTGTCGACGAATCGCCGCACGTCGGCGGCGGTGTGAACGGTCCCCGTCGGGTTGTTCGGGTTGCAGAAAAAGACCAATCCGGCGCCGCGGGCGGCTTCGGCCATGGCGTCGAGATCGAGCATGCCATCGGCGGTGACGGCGATCGCCTTGACCTCGGCGCCCAGATACGTGGCCACGCGTCCCGTTTGCGCGTACGTCGGGCTCGCCTGCACCAGGTGGCGGTCCGGACCGGTGAACGCCTGAGCAACGGTCTTGAGGATCTCGCCGGAGCCGGCTCCGAGCACGATGTTGTCGGTCGAGCAGCCGATCCTGTCGGCCAGAGCTTTGGTCAGGTCGTCCATGCTTGGCTGGACGTTCATCGGATAGCGGCCGGCGCCGGCAAAGCCGTCGTGGATGGCCTCCATCGAGGCGGGAAACGGCCCGAGCGGGTTTTCATTGCTGGTCAGGCGGATCTCGCCGGCCTGCGGCGCCGGGATCAGCCCGGCCTCACCACCCCCGGGCCCCAGCTCGGCAACCAGCGCCTCGCGCCCGCGGGCAGATATGAGCTGCCGCAAGTTGGCGCTCGATCGGGGCTCGCGAGCAAACAGTGCTCTGCGGGAGAGCGACATGGACTCCTCCTCGCTGCAATTTTGGATGGGCGGATTCTGTACCTGATGGCGGCGGACAACAAGGGGGGGGCGGAGGTCGCGACGCGGGCGCGGTCGACCTACCCACACTACAATGCCCTCATGCTCGACCGTCCGATCGTCGCCTTCGACATCGAAACCATCCCGGATCCCGACTACGGCCGTCGCGTGATGGGCTTCGAGGGCGACGACGCCGCGATCATCGAGGCGATGACCAGCCAGCGCCTCGAAGAAACCGACGGCCGAACCAAGTACCCCTCCCCCCCACTCCACCGCATCGTCACCATCGCCGTCGCCCGGCTCGATCCGGACAGCGGTCGCTTCGACGTTTGCACGCTGGGCGCTGAGGCCTGGAACGAGAAGACCCATCTCGACGCCTTCGGGGCGCTGTTCGCCGACGAGTCGCGCCTTCCCCGCTTCATCTCGTGGAACGGCAACGGCTTCGACCTCCCGGTGATCCGCTACCGCGCCATGCTGCACGGCGTGCCCATGCCCGCGCTCTACCGCACCGACGGTCCGTTGAAGTGGAACAACTACCAGGGTCGCTTTCACGACATGCACGTCGACCTGATGGACATGCTCTCCGGTTACGGGGCGTCGAGGTTCGTGGGATTGGGACAGATGTCCGAGCTGTTGGGGCTCCCCGGAAAGGGGTTCATTGAGGGCGAGGTGTACGAGCACCTACTCCGGGGCGAAGAGGATCTGATTCGGGAGTACTGCAAGCTGGACGTGGTGTTGACGATGCTCGTTTTTCTTTCCTGGTGTGTCCATCGAGGGGCCGCCGGCGAAGAGCAGGTCAGGCAGTTCGTCAGGGCGATTCGCGAGTCGCTGACGCGGGAGGAATTCGAGGGATGGGCTCAGGTCGCCGACGGGCTCGACGGCTGGCCTTCCCGGGAGTGACCGGCAAACCCCAACGCCTGCCGGCCGTCGTCGCCGGACGCCTATTCCTCAGACGAACGGGTCCACCACACGAACCGACCCGTACAGCCGCCCCGCTTGAAAGTCCTCACTGATCAGCTCCGTCATGCCGAAGACCTCGGCGTAGGCCCACATGTGGGCGTCGAACCAGCTCAACTTGTACGCCGCCATGCCGCGCAACGCGGCGCGCACGATTTCGGCGTTGGGATAGAGGACCTCGAATTGACTGAGCAGCTCCTCCGCCTCCCGGCACGCGTCGGCAGCCTCCAGGAGTGGGGCGCCGCCGCTGGCGGGCCTCGACACCGCGGCGACGAACTCAACGATCGCCTGGTGCGCTATGCGGACGGAGTCGTTGACGATTCCGGCGCGCAGCACCTCCGTGGCGGCGGCCTGCTTGTCGGGGAAGCGCGGGTCGAAGCGGTAGACCAGCACGTTGGTGTCGATCAGCGCGCTCATCGCCGGCGGCGTTCGCGCTCATAGAGCTCGTCGCGGGTCCAGCCGCGCCCGGAGGACCGCTCTTTCTCGCCGCGCGTGCCGGGCTGCCGCAAACGCTGACGCTCGGTTGCGGCATCGAACCACGCCAAACGGGTCTGCACCGAAGCCGCCTCCGCCCGCCGTCCGGGAGGGATCACACGGATCACATCGCCCGCCGCCTGCCAATCGATGTCTGCGCCCGGCTCGATGCCGTAACGTTCGGCAAGGTCCTTGGGTACCGTTACCTGTCGCTTGCTGGTCACTTTTGCCATTTCCTTATTCTAGTAAGGAAATATTCCTTACGCCAGGAGGCAGCTGCCACACGAGAGGGGAACATCGCGGAGTTGGTGCGCCCGCACGTCGTCGGCGCGGATCTCGAGGCTTCGTATGCCGACATGGCGGCCGACGAGGCACGCGAGCGCGAGGCACTCGAATGGGCTGAAGGGCTCGCCGACGATGTCCTCGGTGAAACGGCGGAGAGTCCCGCCGACCCCGGCAAGTACTGATGCGCCGCGGCGAAATCTGGTGGGTCGCCGCCGGACCCGCGACGGGGGGCGAGGTCCGCAAGAAGCACCCGGCCGTGATCGTGAGCAACGACGCCGCCAACAAGCACCTCAATCGCGTTCAGGTCGTCCCGCTCACCCGCGGTGTCGATCGACTGTACCCGAGCGAGGCCTACGTGACGCTGCGGCGGAAAGAAAACAAAGCCATGGCGGATCAGGTGATGACGGTCGCCAAGCAGCGGCTCATCAACAAGGCCGGCACGATCAGTGCGGGGGAGATGCGCCAGGTCAAGCGGGCGCTGAGGGTCCAGCTCGGGCTGGATTGAGTCTGGAGATTACCGGGACGTGTCGGCTCCAAGGGGAAGGGGCGCCGGAGACCTTCCATCGCCTCGAGCAACCGACGCCGGCGACGGGCGCGGAAGTGTTCCCTTGAAATAATTCCGATTTTGGACTCTTCTCATGCAGGGCGTCGGTGACATGGATCCGACGTTCTGATCGTGGTCTCTCACTTGATCGACAATCGGTTTCGACGGCGCCGCTTCCGTGGAACGCGGCTCGCGGCCCGTTCTCGCTCCCCGCGAACGGAGAAGAACATGCGCCTACACGAACGATGCGCGCTCGTGGTTGTCGCCAGTCTCGTGGCCGCTGCAGCGCTGGCGGCCTCTCCCGCAACCGCCGGCGCCCAGCGCATCGCGATCGCAAGCGGAACCATCGTCGATCAAGACGGCAATCCCCTCGAAGGGGTCAGGGTGTCGATCGAATACTGGTACATGGGTCCGCGACTCAGTATGGGCGCCACCGGCGCCGGCGATCGAGAAACCATCAACGAAAACAGCATGAGACAGTCGGGAAACAGCACCGAGACCAAGGAGGACGGTACGTTCTCGTATCCCAGTCTCGACGCGGAAGCCGAATATCGTGTGCGGTTCGAGAAAGACGGATTCATTCCCCTGGAGATGAAACGCGTCTTTCACGTTGCCGGCAACGACATGGGAACCCTCGCGTTGATCAGCGGCAACGTCGAGGCGGCGCGCAAGGGCTACGAGACGGGGTACGAAGCCTTCGAGAAACGGGACTTCCCCGCCGCCATCGCGGGGATGACCGAAGTGGTCGACGTCTACGGGGACTCGGACTCGTCCGATGAGATGCTCGTCGTCGCGCTCGGTGTGCTGGGCCAGGCGCACCTGCAGCTCGGCCAACCGGCGGAGGCAGAAGCATCCCTCACCCGGCTGCTCGAGATCCGTCTCGACAACCCCATCGCGCATCGGGGCCTCGGCCAGGTGGCGGCGATGAACGGTGACATGCAGAAGGCGCTCGATCACTTCGGCAGCGCCGTCGCCCTGGAGCCTGAGAGCGCCGTCGGTCGCTACCTGTACGGTTACGCGTTGCAGCTGTCCGGCCGGGCCGCCGAGGCCATTCCGCAGCTCGAAGCCTGTCTCGAGGCGCAACCCAGCTTCGTTCAGGCGCACAAGAGCCTGGGGATGGCGCTGGCCGATACCGGCGAAACAGCCCAGGCGATCGAACACCTGGAGGCCTACCTGAAGGCCGCTCCCGGCGCTCCCGATGCCGCGGAGGTGCAGGCGAAGCTCGCCGAGATCAAGGGGCTCGCGTAGGGTCGTTCGTCACTCCTGCGCGGCCGCCTTCGCCCGTTGCTCTTGCGCCCAGCGCAAGGCGTCGATCAACGCCGCCAGGTTGAACGGCTTGTGCAGGAGAAAGCCACCGCAACTCGACACCCGTTCCTCGATGTCGCTTTGGGCAAACCCGGTGATGACGATCAGAGCGGTGCTCGGATGCGTCGCCCGCACGCGATCCATCACATCCAACCCGGAGACGCCCGGCATCTTCAAATCCGTCAGCACGACGTCGTATTCGTTGCGCGCGATCAGCGCCGTCGCCATATCGCCGTCTGCTGCCTCCTCGACCTCGACACCGCAGTCAACTGCGGTGCGCACGATCACCTTCCGGACCAACGCATCATCCTCGACGACAAGCAGCCGCAGGCCCGACAATGCCCTGATGACGTCCTTTCCCGAGGGCATCGGGTCGTGGCTCATTTGTGCTCCGCCGTGTCCCTGCAGTTGACCGGCAGCTCGACGACAAAGCGGGCACCGCCTCCCGGCGCGTCCTCGTAGTACAGGCGGCCACAGTGATCGGCAACGATGCCATGCGACACGGAGAGTCCGAGGCCCGTTCCCTGGCCGACCTCCTTGGTCGTGAAGAACAGATCGAAGATACGCGGGGCCAGGTCGGACGCGATCCCGGGACCGTTGTCCTCCACCACATAGGTCACGCAATCGCTCGTCGCGCCGACCTCGACGATCACCCGCGGATCACGCCCCGACGGCGCGTCCTTCGCGGCATCCCGTGCATTGATGAGGAGGTTCACGAACACCTGGTGCAGGCGATCGATGTCGGCGAGAACCTCCGGCAGGCGCTCGCCGACCCGGCGATCGAGGCCGATCTGATGGCGCTGGAAGGATTCGTCGAGCAGTTCCAGAGCGTCCAGCAACGGACGCTCGGCGGCGACCGGCTCGAGCTGAAAGTCGCCGGGGCGGCCGAACGTCCGGACGCTGTCGACGATGCGCCCCATCCGCCGCGTCGCTTCCGCGATGGTGGTGAAGTCGGCTTCGTGATCGCCGATCCGGTCGTCCGGCCGCAATCGCACGATGTCGAGCAATAACTGCACGGCGGTAAGCGGCTGATTCAGCTCGTGGGCGACGCCCGCCGCCAACTCGCCGAGCGCCGCCAGCTTGGCACTGAGGGCCAACTGGTCGCGAGCACGCTTCAATCGCTCGTGTTCGGCGTGGAGCTCGCGCACCAACTCGCCGACCTCGTCGGCGGTGGAATTCACCAGGAAGGCGAGTACGTCGATGGGGTCTCCGGCGTGGGAACGCTCGGCTCGAACGCCGAAATCCCCCTGCGCGACGGCAAGCAGCACCTGTGTCAGGACCTCAATGGCCCTCTCCAGATCATCGGAGTCTCGCGCTCGAGACGGGCTGGTCGGCGAGCCTGGTCGCCCCGACGGGGCGTCAGAGGGCACCGCCGCGCTCCACCGCCATCTTCCGGGCCCAGGCGCGCGCGGTATCCAGGTCCCCGAACATCTCCGTGGGAATCGCCTCCTTGCTCAATCCCAGAAAGAAAGAGCCGATCGCGCGACCCAGCATCGTCGTGCAGACCAGTGCATGGGCACAGCGGGTCTCGTTGGCGCGATGAGCCGACCAGACGCGTCGCGCTTCGGAGTCCTGGGACACGACGCGATCAACCAGGACCACGACCGCCTGCTTGCGCCCGGCGTCTTCGGCGATGCGATCGAGCGCGGCCAACGATCGCTCCGCGTCCTCTTTGCTCTGCCGGTAGCCGGTACGGGGCACGGCAAGCAAGAGGTCCCCTTCCAGCCTGTAGTAGGCGCCCGCGTCGCTACCCGGAAGCTGTTCCCACTCGGGGTCGATGTCGACTTCTGCCATGGCGAGGAGCCTACAACGACTCCGGTGTCGCCCAAAACGGCCCGGCTCACCCGGCCTCGCCCACCCTATCGAAGCCGGCGACCGCTTCGGCCTCGTCGGCGAAGTGGCGGATGACCTCGATCAAGTGAGTCATCTCGAGCACGTCTTGGTGCTTCTCTTCGAGGTTTAGCAGCATGAGCTGGCCGTCGCGCTGCTTGGCTTTGACAAAGCTGACCACCAGGTCGCCGAGACCGCCGCTGTCGATGTAGCCGACACCGGCGAAGTTGAGGAGGATGAGCCCCTGACCACCGTCGAGAATGTCTCCCACGATCTGGCGCATGGTGAGCCCGGGGCTGCCGATGGCCGCCTTGCCCTTAAGATCGACGATCACCACATCGTCGACACGACGCGTCGTGTATTTCATGGGATTCTCCCGCTCAGGATTCACCGTCGGAGTGCTTGAGGTCAGTCTAGTTCTTCTCGACAACAACCGCGCGGGCCAGGTCTCGCTCCATCGGACGGCCTCCTTCGAGGCGGATTAACGAGCACTAAGCAAGCATCGCACCTGAACCGGCGGATATCGCCGGCCGCACGCCCGATCGAAGGTCACGAACTCGGCGTCGGCCGCCTGCGCGAAAGCCGCCAGGAAGTCATCGGTCCACAGCAGGTGGCTTTGGTCGTCGCGTTTCGAGAACGCCAGCCAGAGCGGCTCCAGGCCCTGGGGTTCTTGAACGAGGCGAATGCGCGGGTCCTCGAGCAGCGCATCGACCACGTCCCAGGCGGCACGCCGCGTGAGGGCGTCGTTCCCCATGACGGCGCGATTGGAGATCAGGCGCAGCAGGGCCATCTGGGTGACGCGCACCAACGCCACGTCGTCGTCCTCCGCGTCGAGCCAGCGCTTGGCGATCTCGTGGTGCTCGTGACGAGCCCACGCGGCGGCCAACAGCACGTTCACGTCCGGAAGTTTCACGTCCCGCTGCTCGGCCGGCGCCGCAGTTCCTCGGCGTCGGTCTTGGCCAGGGCGTGGGCAATGTCTCCGCTCGTCAGGCTCACCTTCGGCCGACTCGCATCACCGAACAACGGAAGCGCCACCCGCTGTTCTGGCCTGCCGGAGCCATCCGTCGCCGCGCCCACCTCGGCCGCGACCGCGCGGGTAAACAGGATCTTCAGGGATTCTCCTCGAGCGGCGGCAAGGGCCTTGGCCCGTCGAAGCAGATCTGAAGGAACGTCGATCGTTGTGCGCATAAAAGCATATAAGCATACTCGCGGGCCATCGTGCAACGGAAGCACGCAAAGAGCCCCCATGAATCGAAGTCCACGGGAAGCCGAACCGCAGCGCCGCCCAGATCCGCGACACGCACTTTGAAAAAGTGGGCCCTCCAGGATTCGAACCTGGGACCAACCGGTTATGAGATAAATGGTCTCAAATGGCCCCGAGGCTGAGCTGTACGCCACTACAGGTCACCGGTGTCCTTCTCGTCGAGCGCCAGGGATCGGATCCGAGCGACTGCGTCAAATCATCCCGCCGCTCCAGAGCTCTCCGCAGAAATCACGCCAGGGCACCATCTCGATGCCGTCGTCGGTGGTGCGGCGTTTTCTGTCTCGGGACACGACGAGCTTTCGCCGTGTCTTG
>CAYSHI010000292.1:0-7280 GCA_964430745.1 uncultured Acidobacteriota bacterium
AACGTCCGGGCGTGGAGCGGAGTCGACCACGTCGTGGTAGTCGGCCAGGTTCTCGCTGTTCCAGAAGGAATATGCGGGGTAGTTGGAGACGAAGACGCTGCCGATCTCCGTGCCTCCGTCGAGCTCGGTACGGGTCGTCGCGGGATCGGCCTTGACCGGATCACTCATGGCTTCCGCCCCCGGGCGGTGCGAACGCGTACATCTGGCCGTCTTCCGTGCCCATCACCAGACGTCCCTCGGCGATCGCCGGCGAGGCGATGATCGACGAGGCCGTATCGAACTGCCACACGACTTCCCCGGTGGAGACGTCGAGCATGGTGATCTCCCCGGTGCTGGCGCCGAACACGACGCGTTCGCCCACGATCACCGGTGAGCTGTCGATGCGGGCGCGCAAGCGATGGGTCCAGAGCGGCGCCCCGGTTTCGGCGTCGATGGCGTGCATCATCTTGTCCCGGCCACCGATCAGCAGCCGGCCGTCCGATAACGCAGCCGACGAATAGTACGGAAACTTGCGTTGCGGGTGCTCGTACTCCCACACCAGCTCACCGGAGGCGAGATCCAGTGCCAGCACCTGGTTTTCGAAGGTGCCGAAGTAGGCGACCCCATCGACGATTACCGGGCTGGAGCCGACATAGGCGTAGACCTGAATTTCCGACAGCACCTCTCCGGCCTGCAGGTCGACGCTGCGGCAGAAGCCGTCGCATCCGACGGAGACCACCTTGCCGTCGACGATCGCCGGGGTTCCGTTGACGTATCCCTGGGTCTCGATCTTCCAGGCGAGTGAGCCGTCGGCGGCATTCAGCGCGTAGAGGCTGTTGTCGTAGGAGCCGAAGACGAGCTTGCCGTCCGCGTAGTTGGCGGCGGAGATGATACCGGCCCCGGTGCTGTACACCCATTCTTGTTCGCCGGTGACCGCGTCGAGTGCGTGGAACTCGCCCATCTCGTCGCCGAAGTAGACGACTCCGTCGAACACCGAGGGCGATGACTTCACCTCGGCGGCGGCCTGAAATCTCCACAATTCCTCGCCGCTATCGAGATCGAGGGCGTAGAAGAACGTGTCGAGCGAGCCGAAATAGACGCGGCCGTCGACAATCGCTGCGGTGGACTCGATGCTGTCGCCCGCTTCGAACATCCACACAGGCTCGAGGGAGTCGCCGAGGGCCCCCGCCGGCAGCACGGCGTTGAGCGCGGCATCGCGGCGGAACATTCGCCAGGAGGCGTTCGGATTCTGGGCGGCGGCCGCGAACAGGAAGAGTCCCGTGATGGCGGCGACGCCGAGCGTTCGTGCCGTGCGTGCAACAAGGGAATGTGGGTTGAAGTTCGCCATGGCTCAGAAGGAGGTTTCGTAGAGGTTCAGGAGGTCATCTTCGGTCACCGGCCGCGGGTTGAAGCCGGCCGTCCACTGCGTCGCCGCCTCGGCGGCGAGCGCGGGCAGGCTGTCACGATCCACGCCCAGTGCGCCGAGCCTGAGGTCGCGACCCCCCGCGGCGCTCAGTGTCTCGACAGTGTCCGCGAGCGCGGCCGAGAGCTCGCCGTACAGGTCGGCGACGGCGGCGGCGTTGAAGCGGATCACCGCCGGCAGCATGGCCGCCACCGCGATGCCGTGCGTGATGTCGAATCGGGCCGTCAGCGGGTTCGCGCAGGCGTGTGCGGCGCCCAGCATGGAGCACTCGATCGCGGCCCCGGAGAGGTAGGCGCCGATTTGCATGCTGCCGCGCCGCGCCAGGTCGTCCGGTTCGAGCAGTGCGGCTTCGAAGTTGCCCGAGAGCAGTCGCCAGGCCTCGCGCGCATACATCTGCGACACCGGGTTGCGCGTCGTGGCGACGTAACTCTCGAGGGCGTGCGATATGGCGTCGAGCCCCGTGGCGACGGCAACAGAGACCGGCATGGTCGCGGCCAGCTCGGGATCGAGAATGACCGTGCGAAAGTGCGCCTTCTCATCGCCGCAGGCCATCTTGCGATGGGTGTCATGCTGGGCGATGAGTGCGAAAGACTGCGCTTCGCTGCCCGTCCCGGCCGTGGTCGGGATGCCGAGAGAGGGCAGCATCGGTTGCGCTGCCTTGCCCACGCCTCGGTAATCCTCCATTCGCCCGCCGTTGGTGAGAAGGAAATTGATGCCCTTGGCGCAGTCCATGGCCGAGCCTCCGCCCAGGCCGACGATGAAGTCGATGTCGCGCTCGGCCGCAAACGCGCGCCCCGCTTCGACGTGGGCGGTGGTGGGGTTTTCCTCGACGCCGTCGAACACGAAGACCTCGAGCGGCATCCCGTCGCAGGCGCTCAGTGCGCGGCCGACGTGTCCCGCCGCGCGGATGCCGGGATCGGTGACGAGCACAATGCGGCTACCGCCGAGCTCGGCGACCAGCTCCCCCAGACGGTCCAGAGATCCGGCGCCGTACTCGACCCTGACCACCCCGATGCGGGCAGACCACGAGCCCACGGCATCACTGACGTCGGGCAAAGAAGCGATCTTGGAGTGCATGGTGACGGGGCTGTCCTGAAAGCCCGGCGCAGCGTCGCCGTCCCCTCCCGCCGGAGTCCCGAGGAGGACGGTTCGCGGAGGCACGGATGGCTACCGAGCGACTTTTTGGGGATGTCGAAAAGATACCACAGGGACAGGCGGCTACTCAGCGTGATGGCCCCGCCTCCTGGGGACCGACCGATGCCACGGGGGTCGTCGGCGGAGCGACGGCGTCGGGCCGGTACAAGGACACCAGAGCGCCGCCTGTGGCCGCCAGAACGATACCGAAGACGAACTGCCAGCGCACGGCGCCGAGGCCGGCGGCGGGGGGATGAAAGGCGTACGCGACAAAGGCGTTGACCACGGGCGCGCCGGCGAAGACGATCGACATGACGACCGTGGGTGTACCTTTCGAGCCGAAGGCCAGCAGGACGAAGAACGCGCCGGCGGCCCCGACCGTGCCGGCGATCAGCGACCACGTCAGGCCCTGCGCCGGGAAGCTCCACGACGCTCCGTTGAGCCAGAGGATCGCCAGCGGCGCCAACACGGCCGTGATGAAATAGGCGAGCCCGACAAACAGAAACGCCTTGTACCGCCCGTTGACGGGGTCCGCCATGCCCATCTGGCCCGTGTGGAGGAAGACGCCGTAGCACCCCCACGAAACCACGGTCATCAGGGCAAAGCCCAACCAGGCCCAACCGGTGCCGCTCGCGCCCATCCTGTCCTCCTTGGCGATTCGTTGACACTTCGGATTGGGGGAACTTACTGTGAGAAGAGCGGCCCGGCAACAAGTCGGTGGCGCATCGCCCACGGGATCCCCCGTGCGACGGGTCTCCTGAGCTACCCTACGTGACTACCATGACTTCACAATGCAGAGAGCGCACACGCCCCGGAGCGGCGGGCTTCGTCGCCACGCTCGTCCTTCTCACGGCGACGACCGTGGGAGCAGGCGCGGCGCCGGGCCGGCAGGGCAGCGACGGCGGCGCGGCACTGCGCGCCGCTGCCAGCCTGGGAGATGTGGAAACGGTCCGAACCCTTCTTGCCGGCGGAGCGGACGTCGACGACGCCAGCGAATACGGTGCCACGCCGCTGATTCTCGCCAGCATGCGCGGGCGGACGGAGGTTGCCCGCGTCCTGCTGGAGGCCGGCGCGAACGCGGATCTTGCGGACGCCTTCTACGGCCGCACGCCCTTGGGATGGGCCACGGAGGGCGGCTACGAGCCGATCGTTTCGTTGTTGTTCGCCAACGGTGTCGGCGGATTCGATCAACTCTTCACGGCGGCGGTCAACGCCGGTGATGTCGAGCGCGTCGGACGCTTGCTGCAACTTCACGTCCCACCCGCCGAGGCGTTGTCGGCGGCGTTGGAGATCGTCATGGGCACCCGCAACGAGCCGCTGGCGGAGCTTCTGATGAGTGTCGGCGCCGTGCCGCCACCGCCCGAGATCATTGCCGTCGAGGTCGAGACATTGCGACTCTACGAAGGCAACTACGTCGATGAGGTGGGCTTCGAGCTCACGGTCATCGCCGATGAGCAGACCCGGACTCTCCTCGTCCGTCCGCCCGGCGTGCGCAACCCTCTACGGTTCCTTCCCGTCGAGCAGACGACGTTCATCTCGGAGCAGTCCGAGAGCATCTACGTGCGCTTCTCGGTGCGAGACGGCCGCGTGGTGAGCATGTCGTTCACGCAGGCCGGCTCGACGCGCCGGATGTCGAAGCGATGATGCGGCGTTTGCGGCGGCGCTCGGTACTCGCGCTCAGGCCTGGTGTGTTCCTCCTGTCGACGCTGCTTCTTGCGGCCCCCCAGGTCGGCGCGCACGCCAACCCTGATCCCGGCGATGGGGCTGACAAGAACGCCTCGCCTCAGGCCGGGGAACAGGCCGGCGCGCAGGTGGCCGCCGAGGCGTCGTCGACGAATTGGCCTTCGTTCCGCGGGCCCGGCGCACGGGGAGTCCTCGACGGGCCCGAGCTTCCCGACAGCATCGACGGTGTGGACGGGAGCAATCTCGCCTGGCGCGTGGAGATCCCGGGAATGGCCCACGCGAGCCCCGTCGTGTGGGGCGATCGCATCTACATCACCTCCGCCGTGGGACAGGGGCCACCGCAGCGCTTCCTCGCCGAGCTTCCGGACTCGCCCGAATCGGTCGTCGATCCGACACCGCATCGGTGGATCGTCATGGCCCTCGACAAGGGCAGCGGCGAGGTTCTCTGGGAACGCACCGCCACCGAGGGCGTGCCGAGCACCGGCAGGCTGCGCAAGGGGAGCTTCAACAACTCCACGCCGGCGACGGACGGCGAGCATGTGGTGGCGCTGTTCGGCTCGCAGGGACTCTTTTGCTACGACAGCGAAGGCAGCCTGCTGTGGCAGCAGGATCTCGGGGTGCTCGATGCCGGCTGGTTCTTCGATCCGACTTTCCAGTGGGGAACCGCGAGCTCGCCGATCATCTGGGAGGGCAAGGTCATCGTCCAGGCGGACGTCCACGGCGGCTCGTTCATCGCCGCCTTCGATCTCGCCGATGGACGCGAGCTGTGGCGGACGCCGCGCGACGAGGTTTCATCGTGGTCGACGCCCACGGTGGCGGTGAGCATGGGACAAGCGGAGATCATCACCAACGGAGGCCGGGCCATCCGGGCCTACGATCCCGGCAGCGGCGAGCAGCTGTGGTCGCTGTCGCCGAGCTCGGAGATCGCCGTGCCGACCCCGATCGTGGCCGCGGATCTGATCTTCGTGGGATCCGGCTATCTCCCCACGCAACCGTTCTACGCGGTCCGTCCGGGCGGTCGCGGTGACATCTCTCTGCAAGGCAATCGCCGTGCGGGCGGCCAGATCGCCTGGAGCGTCACCGACGCCGGCCCGCTGATCGGAACGCCGATCGTTGTCGGCGATTATCTCTATCTGCTCGGGCGGGACGGCACCGTTCATTGTTTCGATGTCGCCACGGGAATACCGATCTTCTCGGAGAAGATCGGCGGAGACGACGAGGAGACGGAGGTGGTGGCGGACGAGGCAACGCCTGCCGAAGGAGGCGCCGCGGTGCAAGCCGGTGGCGCGGCGGCACAGGCTGGTGGCGGTGGCGCGCAGACCGGCGGGGAGGCGGGTCAGGCCGCCGGCGAGGCGACGCCGGCCGCCGCGGAACCGGCACCGGTGGTCACGTACACGGCCTCGCCGGTGGCATCCAACGGCAAGCTGTATTTCATCACCGACATGGGTGAGGTTCACGTCGTTGACGCGGGGCCCTTCCTACGTGTCGAGGCCACTCACCGCATCGGCGAAGCGGTCTTCGCCACGCCCGCGATCTCCGAGGGCATGCTCATCGTTCGCGGCCAACGGCATCTGTTCGCGTTCTCGCGCTGATCGCAGCGCTTTCCAAGTGCCCGCTTCAGAGGCGGCCGGAGGGTGCCGTTCGACCCCGGGCAAGCGTCTCCGGGGCCCGATGGTGGCAATTCGAGAGCCGTCGCGAGGGCCCTCGTCATGCTGGCAGGCGGGGCCGGCCCATGCTACGTTTACGCTTCGGTGACCGCGTTGCTCGATGCGGTGCACATACCGACGCACATTCGAGGACCTGTCAGACAGCCCCGGGTCCTTTTTTGTTGGAGAAAACATGGTCGAAGTAAGGCTCAAAGAAGGCGATCGTCTGGAATGGGCGATCAAGAAGTTTCGCCGCGAGGTGCAGCGCGCGGGGATTCTGCGCGACCTGCGCCGCCGCCGCTTCTACGTGAAGCCGAGCGAAGCGAAGCGTCTCAAGGCCGCCGCCGCTCGCCGGCGTCGTCGTCGCCAGATCCAGCGTCAGCGCCGAAGCGAATTCTAGGCTCCCGGCCGCGGCGAGGGTTCATGTACTGTCCCGATTGCGGTGCTGAGTACCGGCCCGAAGCGCAGGAGTGCGCGGAGTGCCACGTGCGCCTCGTTCCGGCACTGCCCGAGGGGCAGGCGCCGACTCCCAACGCCAAGATCGTACCGGTCTTCCGCACCACCGAGCCGA
The DNA here is from genome assembly GCA_964430745.1 of uncultured Acidobacteriota bacterium. Classification (GTDB taxonomy): domain Bacteria; phylum Acidobacteriota; class UBA890; order UBA890; family UBA890; genus CBDCGW01. The sequence continues at coordinate 6,437 of CAYSHI010000292.1, forward strand.
TGATGCTTCCCATCGTCACCTCGTTGCTCGATTCGGCCGGCATCGAGTACTACGTTCAGGGCGAAGAGGCTCTCGGCCTGTATCCCATCGGAGCGATGGCCGGTAGTGTCAGTCGCGCCTCGCTCGGCGCCATCGTCCACGTGCATGACAAAGACGCCGCGTCCGTGCGCGAGATCCTCGCCGACATCAAGCATGGCGTGGCGGAGCTGCCCGCCGACACGACCGTCGAGCTCGATCCGACGGGTGAGTCGGGCGACGCCGACCCAGTTTGATGCATCCGGTAGATCGCCGGAGAACCCCGCTTACTGAGTGACCATGTCATTTCCGACGGAAGGTGGATGCCTCTGCGGTGCCGTCCGCTACCGCGTGTCCGCGGCTCCGGTGGCCAGCATGCACTGCCATTGCGACAACTGCCGCAAGGCGAGTGGAGCGGCCATGCTCACGTGGTTGACGGTCCGAGCGGAAGACTTCGAGTGGTTGCGCGGTGAGCCGAAGCGCTACCGCTACCACAGCGAGCACTATCCGGCGCCGGTCGAGCGCGCGTTCTGTGGCGCCTGTGGATCGCAACTCGGCTGGCGATGCCTGGACGACGGGACCGTGGACCTGACGGCAGGCAGCCTCGACGACCCCGGTGTCATCGAGCCTCAGCGCCATGTGTTTGCGCGCGGGCGGGTGCGCTGGCTGCGCACCGGCGACGATTTACCTAGTGTGCCGCGTCACTATTGTCTTTACTTTTGTGGCGACGAGACCGTGACGAGTTCAAGGAGCGGCGACGCAGGCGATGCTTGGGTATCGTCGAGGAGCGGCGACGCAGAAATCGGCGCGGTCTCGTCGCCACCCGAAG
>CAYSHI010000293.1:0-16087 GCA_964430745.1 uncultured Acidobacteriota bacterium
GTTCCACAGCACGCAGCCCTTCGCGCGCCACAGCGCGCCGGCGGTGGACATGAGGAACAGCGCCAGCCCTACGCCCAGCGCGGCGGCAACTTGTTGCGAGGTGTAGTCGCCCGCGTGCAGCGAGGCCTCGAAGCCGACCGCAAGGGCGATGACGCCGCTCACCATCGGAAAGTGCCACAGCGTGTAGGCATCGCGACCGAGGCGCGACCGGTCCGCGCCCTCGCGCCGGATGAGCTCTTCCTCCAGGACCCCGCGCACCCAGCCGAAGTACGTCCACCACAGCAGGCACGTCACGACGACGGCGATTCCGCCGACCACCATCACGGAGGCTGGAACGTCCGCCTCGAGCCCGGTCCCGGCCACGATCAGCGACTCCCCGAGGGCGATGATGACGATCAAGCCGTGACGCTCTGCGAAGTGCCCCGCGTGGATTCCCCAGTGCCGGCTGTTCCCCGCGATCCAGGCGGCACCGACATCCAACGCGATGGCCGAAAACCAGATCCACTGGCGCAGCGCGGGATCGACAAAGCCGCCCGCGAGCACGGCGAGCAGGCCGGCGATCGACAGTGTCGAGAAGTACCTCACGGCCGATTTCTGCTCGGCGTCGCCCGAGACAACCTGCAAATAGAGCCCGAGGCCGAGCACCCGAACCGCAACGTACGACAGGGCGAACAACAGGGCCTCGCGCGACTCGGCGGCGAAGGCTCCATCCGCCGAGACAGCCATGACGAAGGCAACACCGGTAGAGATCAGCGTACCGACCCGAACATGGTGGTGATCGGTGTTCGCCGCGTTGAGCGCCCAGGTGAACTGCGTCCATCCCCACCAAACCAACCAGAACACGACGACCGAGCGGAACACCCCGAGCACATCGAGATGATGCGCCGCGTAGTGGGTGATCTGCGTGATCGCGAACACGAACACGAGATCGAAGAACAACTCGACGAACGTCGCCCCTTGATCGTCGGGCGACACCATGGACTTCTCGTAGGTCACCAGACCCCCAGCCGGACCGTCATGCGCACGAGGACCGCCTCGTCCTCCATGAGCACCTCGTGGACTTCGAGCGAGGAGACTCCGAAGCGCTGGTTCTCGTAGAGAACGTTGTTGATCGCCGCCATCAGGTCGAACTCGTGCGTGTACGGCAGCTTGATGCCGACCAGATCGAGGATCACCGACGTGAGCGCCGGCAGCGTCTCGCTTCGGAGATTGAGAATCTCGATCGCGAGCCCGCTGCCGCGGGCCGTCACGCGCGCAGACACCGTTACCGTCGTGTCGATCCCCGGCGTGCCGACGCACCCCCCGAGGCCCTCTGAGCCCCGTCGCGCGTAGTAGTCGGCCGTGACCAACACCAGGCCGTCCTGCACCGAAACGCGAGGGTTCTGGACGAACTGGTAGCTGCACGGGAAATACTCGCGGAAGTGAAATCGCCCGTCGTCGCCGAAAAAGAGGACTTCGAGGAAGTCCTTGATCAGCCCGGCGTCGAGCCGCAGCCCGCTGCTTTCCCCTCGCGTGGGTTGCTCGGATTGCGCAGCCGGCCCGGGCTGCTCGGAGCGTGCGGCTTGCGTGGGTTGCTCAGACGGCGCGGCCTGAGCGGGTTGCTCGGATAGCGCGGCATGAGCGGGGCGCACGGCTCGCGGTTGCGCCGCGGCCGACGGCGGGAGCGTTGCTGCAAGGGCCAGGATCGACAGGGCCGGCAAAAGCCGGCACAACGTGTTCGACGTGTTCATGAGCGTATTGCCGCCACCACGGCTTCGGCCTCCATCTCTACAAGGTACCCGGCGCCGATGAGGCCGGCCTGGACGAGCGTATTGGCGGGCCGGATGTCGCCGAACCGCTCGCCATGCACGCGCGAGATCGCCTCCGCATGCTCCGGATCGTTCACGTAGACGCGCGTCCGCACCACGTCCTGCAGGCAGCCGCCGAGCGATTGCAGTGCGCCCTCGATCTTGTCGATCACGAAGTGGGTCTGCGACGTCGGATCCGAGCCGCCGACGAGACGATCCACGTGGGTGGCCGTCGTGCCGGAGACGAAAATTCGGTTCCCATCGCGAACGGCGCGGCTGAACCCAGCCGCCTCCTCCCAGATCGTGCCGCTCGACACCCGCTCGCGGCCGTCCCTACCGGTCGTCGGTGTGTACGCGGGGGGAAGGGATTCGATGTGGTGCGACAGGTCGCCCGATGCGGTAAGAAACGGCGGCCGGCGGTACTCGTCGCCGCAATCCCCGGGGATCGGGCGCAGCGCCGCCACGACCTCGGCGATCTCCGCGCGGCTGCTGTCGTCGAGCTCGAAGTCGAACAGCGCCAGGTTGTCGGACCGATGCTCGCTGATTCCCAACCTCGCACCGACGATGACGCCACCCACGGCCGGCTGATCGAGGATGTAGCGGCACGCGACATTGGCCATCGAGGCTTCGTGACGTTGCGCGACCCGCTGCACGACGCGGAGAACGCCCTGCAGGGCCTCCCAACCGCCCGCCTCGCGAATGAAGCGCCCGTACTTCATCTCCGACCATGTCTCGAGATGATCCCAGTCCGGTTCGGGTCGGCCGAGCCAGCGCTCCGTCAGGAAGCCGCCGGCAACCGTTCCAAAGGCGAGCAGGGTGATGCCCCGCTCGCGGCACAGCTCGGTCATTCCGTTGGAGTGGGCTCGCTGATCGACCAACGAAAAGCAGATCTGGTTCGAGACGATCTCGACGCCACTGTCGACGATCACACGCAGGTGCGCGGTGTCGGTATTGGTCATTCCCAGGTAACGGATCAGCCCCTCTTCCTTGAGCTCCTGCAGGTAGAAGAGCGTGTCGAGGTAGCTGGGGTCGGCGTAGTTCCAGGAATGGAACTGAAGAAGATCGAGGCGATCCGCCTGCATGCGCGTCAGCGACGTCTCCACCGCCGCGCGGACTTCGGCGCGACTCGACGGCCCCGGCTTCGGCACCCACTTGGTGAACAACTGTACGGCGTCCGCACCATACTCCCGGCGAAAAAGCCCGGCGATTTCCTCGGCCGAGCCGTAGTGATCGGCCATGTCGAAGGTGCTGAGACCGGCCCGTACGTAAGGCTCCATCTCGCGAGCGGTTGCGGCAAGATCAAGCACCTTGCCATCCCGCTCCATGTCGGCGATCTGCCACAACCCGGTGATCACCCGGGAGATGCTCAGGTCGGGGGCCACCTCCCAGCGTTCTGCGACTGCGTCTCCAGATGTGCTCATCATCGGTTACTCCGGCGGCAAACGAGAAAAGCGAGCCTCGACGTCGATGCCGGCGCGCCTCAACTTGCCCGACTCGCGAGCATAGATCGTACTCGCCAGAGCCATCACGGCAATCCAAACGGGCGTCGAGTGGAAATACCACGCGGACTGCGGTGTCGATATGTCCTTCCAGACGTGCACGGCCAGGAACGTCGCCAGAAGGACGATCCCGGCCGACGCGATCGCGACCTGTGCCGTCCGTTGCGGCACCACCTGGACCCGTCGAGCGAGATCCGGGTTGTGCTTCGGCAACGACAGCACCGAAACGCACATGAGCAGGAAGTTGACCAGCATCGAGGTGACGAGGATGTCCACTCCGAGAAAGAAATCGCCCGCCAGGTGGCTGCCGACGATACCGACCGAAGCCATCAACCCGCTCAGCGCGATGGCGACACCCGGCGTGTGCCGCGTCGGGTGCACGCGGGCGACGGCGCGGGGGAAGATCCCGTCTTCGGCCCAGGCAAACATCAGGCGGGAAACGGCGAGCAGCATGGCGGGCAGGTCGTTGGTCAGCGCCACGGCCGCGCCGGCGACGATCGCCACTGTCCACCCTGCCGGCAGCACGTATCCAAGCAATCCCGGCGCGGTGAGGTCCCGCGTCATCGCCTCCTCGGCGACGAACGTCCACGGCACCGCGTGGTAGACGGCGGCGGTGAACAGCAGATAGAACGAGCCCACCGTCAACACCGAAATGCCGATGGCCAGCGGCAACGAGCGGTTGGGATTGCGGGCCTCACCACCCGCCTGCGCGATCGAGTCGAAGCCGATGAAGCTGGAAAACAGCAGTGCCGCGGCGGCCATGAACGGGCCGAGTTGAAACGGCGCCCCGTTCGCCTCGGCAACGGTGCGACCTTCGGTCGCGAGCAGCGCCGCCGCGAAATCGGCGTGGTCGTACGAAAAACCCGCGACGATGACGATCCCGCCCAGCGCGAACATCAGGAACATCATCGGCACGAGCGTTCTCTCGTAGAGCTTCAGGCCTCGCAGGTTAACGGCGACGAAGGTCCACAGGAACGCCAGCGCCAGCACGACCCGGACGATGCCCGTATCGAGCAGCGACGCCAGATCCGTCCAGCCGACGGCGGCAGCGATGTCGCGCAGAAAGGGGATGAGAACGTAGGAGACCACACCGATCGCGATCGACAGCCCGAACCACTGTGAGAAGCTGGCGACGAAACCGAGATAGGGGCTCAGAGCTCTGCTGGCGTACACGTAGCTGCCACCGGCCCGGGGCATGGCCGATGCGAGAATCGCATAGGCCAGGGCCGCCAGCACGGCGGGCACGGCGGCGAACAGGTAGGCGGGCAGCACGTACGGACCGATGCCGGGCACGCTGCGTTGGATCATGAACGGCACCACGTTGATGGCGGCGCCCAGCATCGAGCAGATACCGGTGGCGGCGAGAGCCGTCAACCCCATCTGCCGCGACAGTCCGGTCTGCCCGGCGCTCATCCCGAGAACCGAACTCTGGCCACGACAGGGAAGTGATCCGAAGGATAGCGGCCCCCGGGTGCATCCCGGACGATCTCCGACGCCAGCACCTCCCATCCGTCCGAAGCCAGGATGGCGTCGATCTTCTCGCCGTTAGTCTCACCCTCGAAGCCGTTGAACGTACCTACACCGGTGGCCTCCTCGTTCAAGGTTCGGAACGTGTCGGTGAAACGGACGGCGTCGTCGTCGAGCAACCGCTTGAACGCCGCGTTCGACTCGCCGGCGTTGAAGTCTCCTGTCACCAGCACGGGGTCCTCGGGCGACGACCTCTGGGCGATGCGTCGGAGTAGCAGCTCGGCGCCACGCTCGCGCGACGGCTGCGATCGATGGTCCCAGTGCACGTTGTAGACATAGAAAGACCGCTCCGATGCGCGCTCGCGCACGCGGGCCCATGTGCAAATCCGCGGGATGTCGTTTCCCCAGCTCGTGGACCCGGGTGTTTCCGGTGTGTCGGAAAACCAGAACGTGCCCTCGTCGAGCACCTCGAGCCGCGACCGGTCGACGAGAATCGCCGCGTACTCGCCGGCCTCGACGCCGTCTGCGCGCCCTACGCCGATCTCCTTATAGCGCGGCATCGCCTCGGCGAGCTCGTCGAGCTGAAAACGAAGTGCCTCCTGAACGCCCAGCACCTCGGGGCTGTACGTCTCGATGACGTCGACGACGGCTCGGCGTCGCAGTTCCCAGGAGTTGTCGCCGTCGCGGGCGGTCCCGTAGCGGATGTTGAAGGACATCACGTCGAGACTCTCCTCGGCGGACGCCGCCTGGTCGCCCGCAGGGCGAGCGTTGCTCGTGCCGGAGAGAGCGGCGACGACGAACACGGCGGACAGCACGCAGACCGCGCTCCTCGTGATCCATCTGTGAGCGACGCGTCGCGAGGCACCGTTCGCGGAGCCACGGGAGCTGATCGCCATGTCACGGTTCGTGTGCAATTCAGGCCTCCGGTCGCGCCAGTCTAGCGGAGAAAGAAGTGGGCTATCAGGACGGAGCCAGAACGAGTCGCACCGGACCGTCGGTCTCGACATTCACCCACACCAGCAGATCGCTCGACGCGAGCCCGTGGCGGTGACCAATCCGATAGTCCTCGCCGCGCCTTGCATCGCGGCCATCGATCGAGAGCGCGGCATCGAGATCTCCCCAGCCTTCCACGATGAACGCCGGGTGAAAGACCGGCGACTCCGCGTCGCCGGACAGATCGATCCGCAATGAAGCGGGTGCCTCCGCCCGGGTGGCCACAGCGGGCGCTCCGGGGCCGGCGCCCCGCGTTTCATCGCGCTCTGCGCGCACCACATAGGCTCGCTCTCGCCGCTCGAATCCCGCGCTTACGTAGCCGCCGCCCACGCTGATCTCGGCAGGCCGCGTCCAGGAGCGTGCAACGCCGACGAGGCCCGGCATGGTCATCTCGGTCATGCCGTATAGGCCGGTCCAGTACGTGTGACCGTCGTCGCCTTCGTGCAACGGCGGCGAGGAGATGGGAAAGCCCAGAAAGCTGGTGGCTCGATCCGACGACTGCGCGCTACGACCATCCGACAGGATCTGCCCCACCGGCCAGTGGCTCGACGACCCGTGCCGGGACAGGCGCTCGATATCGAGATCGCGTGTGTACTCCATGCGGTTGCCGGGCTCGAAGACGATGAACGGCTTGTTGCTCGAGCGAAAGTTGTGCATCTGGATCGTAAGGTCGTCGGGCAGCCCTTCTTTTTGCTCTGCCGGGTCCTCGACATACGAGAGGACCTGGCTCTCGCCTCGAAGGTTGGCGACGGTGACGAAATCCGTGGCGACCACGTCGCGGCGCATCTGCTTCGGATGGCAGAGCGGGATCGACTCCTGGAACTGGCGCGGGCGACCCAATGATCCCGTTCGCCACGACACCGTCCGCGTCGCCATGGCGTCCGGATAGACGGCGTAGTACTCGTCGATCCAGCAGCCCCAACCGGTCCGCTCGTCGACTCGCCACAACCTGTCGTGCACGTTGACCGGAGCGTAGCGCCAGTGGATGACGACGCGCGCGTCGGTGTTCTCGATGACCCTCACGTGCGAGTAGCGGCAGTGAAAGTCGTTCATGTGCTCGTACGTGGAGGGGTCCCAGGCCTCGACACTCTGCTCGGCCATCCACAATCCGTTCTCCGACACCCACGCGGGCGAGTAACGGGTGCCTCGCCAGAAGACCATGCGGGCCGCCGTCTGGTCGAAGCGCACGATGACGTCAGCATGGGAGCCGACCGGCCACAGGGCATCCCATTCCTCGTAGTACTCGAGCTTGGTGAAGTAGGCACCGAAACGACCGGGGCCCGGCGGGCCCGACGGTAGGCGGCGGGGAGCAAACGCCGGGTCCGGCCGGTCACGCTGGGCCGTATAGGCCGCCGAGACCTCCGACGCCGTGAGCGCGCGGTCCCAGATCTTGACGTCATCGAGGTATCCGTCAAGGCTCCACCAGCTCGGCAACGTCCCCTCTTCGCGGTGTATGTGTGAGGGAAGGAGGGCCTCGTGGTTGGTGCCCAGGATCATCTCTACATCGCGGGCAAAGGTCGGTTGCCCGACGGCTTCAACTTCGGCAACCGGCTCGCCATCCAAATAGACAACGATGCCGCTCGACGGGTCGAAGGTGGCCGCGACGTGAGCCCACGCCTCGTGGGTAAGCACGAAATCGTCGGAAGTGCATTCGACCCAGCCGTCGCGGTTGCGCATATGAAGGCCGATCTCTCCGCGTGGCCCAACGCCGAAGAAAAACCCCGCTTCTTCGGCGCGCTGTTGCGCGACGATGGCGCACCAGTTCCACGGGAACGCCGCCAACGCGAGACGCGCCTCGACCGTGAAGGCGCTCGTCAGCCTCGGAGCTCTGGCGGCTTCGCGGGTGACGACGGTACTGAAACCATCGAGCTTCAGGCCACCGGACGGCGCCTGCCCGTAGCGGAAGTTGCCCAGGATCGGGTCTGAGAGCCCACCGGCCCGGTCGGCGAGCTCACCCGCGCGACCGCCAGGATCGTCGTCCTGCGCGGGACCGGCTTTCCACCAGGCCAGCAATCCGTCCGGCAGCGATGACGCCACCTGCGGCCGCAGGAAGTCCGCTGCGGGTCGCAGTAGAGGGCTCCCCGCGATCAGGCTCCCTCCGAGGGAACCTTGCTTGATGAACTCGCGTCTCGTCTTCATCGGTGGCGGAAGAGTAGCCAGCATCCGCAACGCTGACAACGTTGCGACGTCTATCGCACCAGGAGCTCCGCGCGTACCAGCGACGGCGGCAGTGACCCGATACGCAACAGGGCGTCGTAGAGCTCCCGCGGCTCAGCGGGCTCGCCATACTTGGCGATCCACTCCTCGCGCATCTCGTCGATCTTCAACATGCCGATGAGGTAGCCGAGGAAATACGTCGGCCGACCGGTGTACATACCGACCTCCAGCTCGGCCGCCACGCGATCGAAGCGAACTTCCTCGACCATGAAATCGACGGCTTCATCGAAGGTCATCTGGCCGGTATGCAGGCTGGCATCGAGAATGACCCTGGCCGCGCGCCAGAGTCGGTTGCGAAGCTGGGTGAGCTTGACGTCGTCGCCTTGCAGGAAACCCTCCTCGAACATCATCTGCTCGGTGAACAAGCCCCAGCCCTCGGAGAAGATGGATTCGCGCACGTAATGGCGCAGCTTGCGCGGGTTCTCGTACGACTTCAGCGCCTGGGCGTGGTGCCCGGGATAAGCCTCGTGCACGGCGATGATCGGAATCCATGCCGTGTGATGCGCCGAGAGCCGTGCCTCGTGCTGCTCCGGCGTCAGCCCCTCCTCGATCGGCGTCAGCACCAGCCGCCCCTGTAGATCGTCGTCTTCCGGCCCGACGCTGTCGAACGTGCCGAACGGCGACGAGCGCCGTTGCGCCGGCGGCGTATCCACGGTGATGACATGCTCGCCTTCCGGTAGTGTCAGGATCTTGTGCTCGATGACGAACGCTTGCGCGGCATCCATCTGTTCCTGATACGCCTGCTTGAGCCCCTCGGCGGTGGGGTGATCCTTCTTGAGCTCCTCGTAAACCTCCACCCAGTGCTTCCCGGGCGAGATACGCTCGGCGACCTCCTGCGCCTCCGCCACCGTACGCTCGAAGGCCGCGCGGCCGATGGCGATGATGTCGTCGGCGTTTTCTTCCATGAGCCACCGGTGCCGGAGTGTGTAGTCGTAGTGCTCGCGCCCGATCGCCCAGCTCCCGTCGGAGCGGGGAAGCAGCTCCTCTTCGAGAAACACGAGATAGGCCTCGAGCTCCGCGAGTGCCTCGGCGCCGGCGCCGGCTGCCTCTCCTTCGAGGGCCGTGCTTCCGCTGCGCAGGGCTTCCAGCGTCGACTGTGTCTGGAACATCGCCTCGCGCGTGCTTCGTTCGGGCGGGCGACCGAGGTTGGCTCGCGCCTGCTCGAGGGAACCCGCCACCGCACGGAGGAGGATCGCGGCTCGCTCCTGGTCGACCGGTCGCGCCGAGCCCTCGGGGGGAATCAGCCCCGCGATCTGCCGCACGGGAACGTACATCGCCGGCTGCATCTCCCACTCGCGTCGGCGCTCAGCGTTGTAGATGTCCGACTCGAGGATGGCGATCATCACGCGTCGGTCGTTGCGCTCGGGGAGCGTCAACCCGCCCGGATCCAGCGATTCGACCCTCGCCAACAGGTCGCGCAGCGGCTGGATGCGGGCATCGAACCGTACGGGGGAGAAATCGGGCGCCCCCGCGTCGTTCAAGGTGTCGATGTTCCAATCGCCTCCACCGCGTCCACCTCTTCCGATGAACTCGTCGATCAGTACATCCAGCGCGGCGGCATCTCCAGCGTCGGCTTCGATTGACGGGGAAGGGGCGGCGCAGCCGATCGACGCTACAGCCAAGCAGATGAGCACACCGCAACAGAAGGCAGGCAATCGTCCGGTCATCACGGCCTCAATCAGTCTCGGGTGACGTTTCCGGCTCCGTCCACGGACCGTTCGACGGAGCCCCGTATCTTCCGGGGAAGCAAGGGTCCCAGATTACACGCGAAAGGCCCTCGGGTCTCCACGCCGGGGACTTCATCCGGACGGAGGGCGCCCGAGCACCGTTCCTTGCTACACTGCGGGCAGCGTTACAGACGCAAGATTCGAGTGCCCAGCGTGCATGAGACAACCGTTGGACGAGCCCCTTCCCCGACCTGCCGGGCGTCGCGCGGATGCCGCGGAGCTTGCGTTGCGACCGTCATCGCCGCCTGCCTGCACGGCTCGCTCGCGTCGGCCCAGCAACAGGCCGCTCCGCCCCGCAAGGAAACAGTGGTCGCGACCGAAACGGTGGTCGCGGGCGAGGCCTACGCAACCTCCCACGCCGGCCAAGATTGGCTGCTCGGCGCAACCTACCGGGATCTCTGGGCGGAGCCCATCGAGGTCGAGGTTCTCGACCTGACACGCGTCGCCGGTGGCCTGTCGCCGTTGATGCGGGTCGGGGGGCTGCAAACGCTGGGGCTGGCGCTCACCGGCACCGATGGCCGCAGCTACACCTTTCGCTCCGTCAACAAGGGCGCGTTCCTGGTGCTCCCGGACGGATTCCGCGACACCGGCCTGGAGACCATCATCCAGGACCAGGTCTCGTCGGCTCTACCGGGCGCGGAGATGATCGCGGCCGAGCTCGCCCGTGCTCTCGGCGTTTTTCACGCGGATTCCAGGATCGTCGTGATGCCCGACGATCCGTTGCTCGGCGAGTATCGGGACGACTTTGCCGGGGTCGTCGGCACGTTCTACGAGTTCCCGACCGACGGCTCCTTCGGGTCGGTCGAGGTGTTCGGCGACGACGACTTCCTGGAGCGTCGCGCCGCCGGAGCCGACCGCGCCGACTCGCGGGCATTTCTGCGAGCCCGCCTTCTCGACCTTCTCATCGGCGACTGGGACCGCCACTACGGCCAGTGGCGGTGGGCCCGAATGCCGGGACAACCTCTTCTCCAGCCGATCCCCGAGGATCGCGACCAGGCGTTCTCCCATTACGACGGCTTGGCGCTGACCATCGCCCGGGTAGGCGGGGGGCAGATGGTCACCTTCGGCCCGCAGTTTCCCTCGATCGCGCAGATCGCCTTCAACGGCTCGGATTTCGACCGGCTGGTGCTCACCGACATCGACCGAACGGAGTGGCGCCGCATCGCCGAGGAGACCCAGACGCTTCTGACCGACGACACCATCCACGCCGGTGTTTCGCGGCTCCCGCCGGCGTACTACGCGCTCCGCGGCGAGCAGCTCGAGGAAACCCTGCGCGGACGGCGTGACCGGCTCGCCGCCTTCGCCGATGAGTACTACGAGTTCCTGGCCCGCGAGGTCGACGTTCGTGGAACCGATCGAGATGAGACGGTTCTGGTCGAGCGCCGGACGGACGGTGCGGTGGGGGTGAGCGTCGCCTTTGTGGGCGACCGCCCGCATTTCCGCCGTACCTTCGACCCCTCCGACACGAAAGAGATTCGTATCTACCTCGGCGCGGGCAACGACCGAGTGGTCGTTGACGGCGCCGGAAGGCGGGGAGTCACCATTCGCGTCATCGGCGGGCCCGGCGCCAACCTCATCGAGGGTCCCGGCAGTGGCGACGTCGACTACCACGAGGACACGGACGGAGACGGCTACATCGGTGCTCTCACCACCGAAGACGCCATGAAAGCCTTCTCTCCCATGCTGGAGGCGAACTGGGAGATCCAGACCCCGGGCTCCCCGTATCGGGATTGGGGCCGGAACGTGCAACCGATCTTCATCCTTCGATACCACTTCGACCTGGGCCTGGCGCTGGGCGGCGGTATCGATATCAAGCGATACGGCTTCGGCAAGATCCCCTGGGCCTCCCGACATCGCCTTTCCGGCGGTTTCGCGATCGGCTCGAACGAACCGCTGGTCGTCTACGAAGGGGACTTTCGCCGGGCCGGAGGCGGCCCTCATTTCGAGGTCAGCGCCGCGTATTCCGGCGTCGAGCAACTGCGGTACTACGGCCTCGGAAACGAAACATCGAACAGCGCACCGGACCATGTCTCTCGGATCGAGCAGCGTCAGGCCGCGGCCGGCGCCTATCTGGCCTGGGGAGAGCGGCGCAACCCGCTCCTACGTGTCGGCCCCGTGATCCGCTATGTCAACTCGAGCGGCACGGACCCGATCACCATACTCGGCAGCGAGTCGCCCTACGGGTTCGATCGATACGGCCAGCTCGGCCTGCAGGCCGGTTTCGAGTACGACTCACGAAGGGATCTGCCGACGCTGAGCAGCGGCGTCGACATCGCCACGACGGCAACGTGGTATCCGAAACTATGGGACGTCGATGCCGCCTACGGCACGATCGCCGCGACCGCGGCGGGGCATCTGCAGGTGGCGCGACCGATGACCCTGTCGCTGTTCGTCGGCGGCAAGAAGAACTGGGGAAGCTTTCCCTATTTCGATGCAGCCTACCTGGGCGGCAAAGGAGCCTTCGAGGCTTACAACTGGAATCGCTTCGCCGGCGACGCCATGTTCCACGGTGGGCTACGCATGCGGTGGGCCTTTACGCGCCTGAACATTACCGTCCCGGGCGACGTCGGCTTGATGCTCCGGGCCGACGCCGGCCGCGTATTCGTCGACGGAGAGCGGTCCGACCTCTGGCACTCGCAATTGATGGCCGGCGTCTTCTACGCCGCCTTCGATCGCCTGCTGCTCGTCGAGCTGGGCGTGGGCTGGGGCGAGGAGCACACGGTCTTTCTCTTCAACGGCGATTTCGACTGGCTGATTCGTTAGCGCCGAATCGACGTCTCGTAGATCACGTCGAAGGCTTCGCGTCGGCCCGGCTCGTAGCCGTAAAAGCTGACGTCGATCACATCGGGGCGGATGTGCAAGATCGCGAATCCGTACTTCCGGGCGGCGAATCGTTGTATGCCCCTCTGGTCGGCCGGCCGCTCGCCGACGGCGCGTGTGCCCCCGGCCGCCCCCTGGATGATCTGGTCGAAGCCGTCGGCGGTGAGGTGTTCCTGGTGATGATCGTGTCCGGACAGGTAGAGCTGCACGCCGCACTGCTCGACCAGCGGTCTCACGGCACGATTGACGCGCGGAACCTCGCCGTTGCGGTCGGCGTGGCGACCGGTCGTCAAGAGCGGATGATGACCCACGAGGATCTTCCACCCCGCCGAGCCACAGAGCTCGGCCTCGGCACGGTCAAGCTGGCCGATGTCCACGCCGGTGTCGATGATCGTGGTGTCGAGCGCGTAGATTCGCAGCCACTCCGGCAGGTCGGGAACGGCGTAGTCGTACGCAAGCATTCGCCAGCGCTCGGAGCGTTCGCTGTAGGCAATCTGGGTGTCGATCGAGCTTGGCCCGCGGTACCAGTCGTGATTGCCGGCAACCGCCCACATGTCGAGGCGGCCGAGGCCGTTGTAGGGCTCCTCGAACTTCTCCACGAATGCGGGATCCCAGCGTCCGTTGTCCGGGGAACGTACGCCCCGATCGTAGAAATTGTCGCCCAGGATCAGAGCGAGATCGCAGCCGACATCGCTGCATACCTCAGCCATCCGGCGGCCGACCTCGCGCTGGTCGTCGGAGCCGGTTCCGGCGTCGCCGAAAACGAGGGCGACGAGCTCGTCCTGACCGCGGTGATCGGTGATCTCGATCTCGTCGATCGACGCGGGCACCGGAGCCGGCGTGAAGTCCGAGGGCACGCGGGCGCCACAAGCGACGAGAAAGAGACCGGCCAGCAAGACGACGGTTCGGCGATGCACGACGGCAGCTCCTAGTGTCCTGTCCCAGGAGTTCGCTTCTCTCGAACGATAACCGCTCGACTCGAACGCGGCGAGCGGTCAGTCGGATCGCTCGAGCGAGTCGACGGTGAGGCTCTCTTCGTCGGCGGTGCTGTGGGGAGTCGTCTTCAAATGGAGATCGCGCTGCGGGAACGGAATGGTGATTCCGGCTTTCTGGAACTCCCTGTTGATGTTCACGCGCATCTCGCTCGCGGCAGTCAGCCAGCTCTCCATGGTGGTCCAGCAGCGGACGCGAAAATCAAGCGAGCTGTCGCCGAACAGCAACATTTGGGCTTCGGGCGGCGGGTGCGCCAACGTCTCAGGATGTTCCTCGGCGACGCGCTGGAGAATGCCGAGCACCTTTTCGGGATCGGTTCCGTAGGCTACGCCCACGAGCACCTCGATACGTCGGACGTTGTCGGATCGGGTCCAATTGATGAGCTCCTTGGCAATGAGATCGCCGTTGGGGACGACAATCTCGGCGCCGTCGAAGCTGCGGATGACGCTGGCACGAATGCCGATGCGGCTTACCCGACCCCAGTGGGTGGCGGTCTGCACGATGTCGCCCACCGTGATGGGGCGTTCGAAAATCAATATGAGCCCCGAGACGAAATTGTTGACGATCGTTTGCAGGCCGAAGCCGATACCGAGGCTGAGCGCACCGATCACAACCGCAAGTTGCGTCGATTGCAGACCGAGGGCGGTCGCAGCCATGACGACGCCGAGCGCATAGATGGTGTAGTTGATCAGCGTGATCGCCGATTGCCCCGCGCCGCGGCGAAGACCGAGGCGCGGGACCACCTCTTCGCGAAGCACGAACCTCACGAGCCTCGCGATCAGTCAGGTGGCGAACCCGATGCCCACGGCGCCGAAAACACCGCCCGTCGAGATCGTCAGCCCGCCCACTGAGACCTCGCTGGCCGCAACGCCCGACAGGAAGCTCTCCACCGGCTCCGCCACCTGGAAGCGGACCAGTACGCTGCGCAACCAAAGGAGTGTCGCTACGGTGCCGACCGACGCCAACGTCGTGCGCTGAATATCAGCCTGATTGCGCCGCAAGCTCGGCAACTTGCTCCCCAGCAGATTGCTGACAACCGATGGCAGCAAAGCCGCCACGATGTCGACGAAAACGATCCAACCCAGGGCGGCAAAGAGGCTCACCGCGGTGGCTTCCGTGAGCACACGGGAGAGCTGTACCCAGCCGAAGATGTTCGCCGCCAGGGCCACGCCGAATACGATCGCCGCCGCCGCTGCCAGGACCTGCAGCAGGCGCTGCCGGCCCGTTTGCTCCTGTCCGGTCGTACGAAAACGCCTCACCAGGTAGACCGCGCCTCCGAATGCAAGCAACGCGGCCAGCAGAAACATCACCCGCGCCGTCAACGAGTTTTCATGGCCCGCGGCAGCGAAACGAGCCAACAGGGCGACCACGAACGAGCTGTAGAGCGCAGTCCGGGTGGTCTCGCCGAGAACGACCGCACCCAGGCGCAAGACCGGAACGGCAGCCAACAGAAACACGACGTCGATCGCCGAACCGACCGGGTTCGGCAGCGCGAACACAGCCGTTGCCAGAGCAAGAGTGATGGCCAGCGAGAACGGACGTTCAATGAGCCGCTGCGCCGTCTCGGAGCTCTCCGGCAGAGCCAGCCAGGCGCTGCTCTTCCGTCGAATCCACAACATCCCGGCGAGCAAAAGACCGCACCATAGGAGCAACGATGTGAGCGGTGCCGGTCGACCGCGGATGTACGAAGCCAGGCCGTCGAACCATTCTTGGCCGGTGTCGCGCATTTCGGCGAAGACCGACGGAGCGTCGCCCGCGGCGATGGCCCGCCACAAAGGCACGCCCTTGCGAACCAGAAGGCGGCCGCGCATGATGCGACCGATCGAGCTGATGTCGTCGAGCGCTCCCGAGATCAGCGACAGCTCAGCAGCGATGCGGGCCTCGAGGCTGCCGACTTCGTTGCGCTTCTCGCGCAGGCGTGTTTCGACGTCGATGATCCGACTCAGCGTGGCATCGACGCGTCGCAGCATCTCCTGTGAAAACTCCTCCGGGTCCGCTTCGTCCGCGCTCAGCGCCCACAGGGTCCGCACTTCACGCAGGATCTGCCTTTCGGATTGCAGGGTCTGGAACCGAGTCGCCACGGTCTGTGACCAGGAGGCCATTTCCCGCTGCAGCTCCAGCCACAAAGCCTGTTGATCGTCGAGCTGTCGCGTCGAAACCGAGTTCGGATCGACGGCGTCAAGCGTGCCGCGTCGGGCGATGATGTCGGCCTCACGCTCGCTCAAAGCCGCGTCGATACGGACGATGCTGTCGGCCGGGCGCATCAGCGCCTCGATCCGCCGGAGGTCGGCCTCGACGAGATCCGCCCGCGTCAGGACCTCGCCTCGCCAATGGGTGACAGGGGAGCGGGATCGGCTTCCTGCTCGGATGGGGGCTCCTGCTGGATCGACGAAGCGGACGCGTGCTGCGGCGGCATCAGTACGGTCAACAACAAGGCCACGGCGAGCGTGCGGAGAGGCGCGATGGCGAGTTTCATGGGCAGTACGTTGCCGCGTTGACGTCCGAATTCACCCGCGCGGCGTGCGCTCATCCGCTCGACGCGCACGGGGTCGTGACCGGCGACGACATAGCAAACAGAATCTGC
>CAYSHI010000294.1:0-4573 GCA_964430745.1 uncultured Acidobacteriota bacterium
GCCTACTTTGTGCCCATGCCGGCGCAGTTGCTCTTCGGCCTGCTCCCGTCCTACTGGCCGATGAAGATGGTCTGGCTCGCGGCCGAAGGTCGTTCATACGCGCTCTACCTGGTCGCCGGGTTGGCCGTGAACATCGTCGCCGTGGGATTATTGATGCGCAGGTTCGACCGTATCGTGCATCGCTGAGGAGGCTTCCCATCTCGAGACATGTCATCGACGGCAACGTCCAAGGCATCCAGCCCTCGCAGCGCAAGGCACTCGAAAGAACCTATCGTCGTCGCGTCCCTCCGGAGCGTGTCGTTTCCGGCGAGCTCGCCCGCCACCTGACGGCAATCTCGGCCGAGCTCGGGCGACAGGTCGGGGTCCTGGTCAACCGCGAAGGCTCGATCCGCAACGTCATCGTGGGCGACGCGGCTCAGCTCATGCTCCCGGACATCGGCCGTCTACGCGGCCGTTCCGGACGCTTTCGCGGATTGCGTCTGGTCCACACCCACCTCAAGGGGGAACCGCTCTCCGCCGACGACCTCAACGACCTGGCGCTGCTGCGATTGGACATGGTGGCCATGGTCGAGGTCTCCGCCGGAGGGCTGCCCGGGCGGGTGGAAGCCGCCTATCTCGATCCCGCCGCGCTGGCCGGCGACGAAGAGCCCGACGAGGTCGGCTCCGCCGCGTTCGCCGGCTCTGCAACCGGTACGGCGCCCGCTCGGGATCCGTTCGTGCATGCTCACGCACGCAACGTGCAGGAGCTGCAACTCGACTTCCAGTCGACCATCGCCGCGCTCGAAGACGAATTCGCTCGGGTGGTCGGCCGCGGCGCCGGCGCGGCCGGCGCCGAGCGCACCCTGATCATCGGCATCAGTCCCGACGATGCCCACTTCGAAGAGACCCTCGAGCTCGCCCGCTCCGCCGATATCGTCGTCGCCGGCACCTCGCGGCAGCGGCGTCACCGCGTCCACCCCAAGACGGTGGTCGGTAGGGGCAAGCTGCAGGAGATCGTCCTGGAGGCGATGCGACGCAACGCCGAGGTGGCGATCTTCGACATCGACCTCAAGCCCGCTCAGGCGCGCGCCTTCGAGGACGCCACAGGTCTGAAGGCCATCGACCGCACGCAGCTGATCCTCGACGTTTTCGCCCAGCGAGCCCGCAGCGGTGACGGCAAGTTGCAGGTGGAGCTGGCCCAGCTGCGCTACTCGTTGCCGCGGCTCACGGAGAAGGACGCCGGACTCTCGCGCCTGACCGGAGGCATCGGCGGTCGCGGCCCGGGGGAGACGGTGATGGAGATCGGCAGGCGGCGCATTCGCGATCGCATCCGGTCGCTCGAAAAACGCGTCGAAAAGCTCTCCCGTCAGCGCGACCTGCGGCGCGCTCGGCGCCGCCGCGAGAACGTCCCGGTCTTGTCGATCATCGGATACACCAACGCCGGTAAGAGCACGCTTCTCAATGCCCTCACGAACAGCGATATCGAGGTCGCCGACAAGCTTTTCATGACGCTCGACCCGACCAGTCGCCGGCTCCGTTTTCCACGCGAGGGCGAGGTGGTGATCACCGACACCGTCGGTTTCATCGCCGACCTGCCTCAGGACCTGGTGGCGGCGTTCCGTGCAACGCTCGAGGAGCTCGACGACGCCGCCCTGCTCCTCCACGTCGTCGATGCCGCCGACCCGCGAATCGAAGAGAAGATCGTCGCCGTCGAGACGCTGTTGCGCGACCTCGGGCTGGCGGATATTCCGGTGCTCCGGGTGCTCAACAAGATCGATCTCGTTCCCGAGGGCCACGTGGCGGACCTCGCGCGCCGCTTCGACGCCGTCGCCGTGAGCGCCGAACGGCGACAGGGGCTCACCGAGCTCATCGCCGCGGCGGAGGAGCGCCTCGGATTGCGGCTACGCGGGCGGGACGAATACGGCGCTCGCGAGGCACGCAAACCCGCCGTTCGTGATTGAGATATCATTCCAATCCGCACCGCATGGAGGCTCAATGACGAACCCGATTTCCAACCTGATGCGCCGTCGCAGGTACGGCGATGCAGTGATCGTCGTCTCCGGGCTGCCGCGCTCGGGCACGTCGATGATGATGAAGATGCTCGACGCCACCGGCCTGCCGATCATGACGGACCACGAGCGCACAGCCGACGAGGATAATCCGAAGGGCTACTTCGAATTCGAACGCGTCAAGGACCTCAAGCAGGAG
The DNA here is from genome assembly GCA_964430745.1 of uncultured Acidobacteriota bacterium. GTDB lineage: Bacteria > Acidobacteriota > UBA890 > UBA890 > UBA890 > CBDCGW01. The sequence goes on from CAYSHI010000294.1 coordinate 2,188, forward strand.
CCGGACAAGTCCTGGGTGCGCGGCGCCCGCGGCAAAGTCCTCAAGGTCATCTCCCATCTGCTCGAGGACCTGCCGGACGAGAACTTCTATCGCGTCGTCCTCATGCGGCGGGACTTCGACGAGATCATCGCATCGCAAAACAAGATGCTCGACCGCCGGGGCGAGGAGAACCCGATCGAGGACGCGGAGGCCAAGGAGTCCTACATCCGCCACCTGGTCGATGTCCGGTTCATGGTTCGCAAGCGGCCGAACTTCGACATGATCGAGGTCGAATTCGGCAAGGCGCTCGAGGCGCCGCAGACGTTCGTCGCCGACATCAACGACTTCCTCGGCGGCGGGCTCGACCTCGACGCGATGATGTCCATCGTCGAACCCGATCTGTACCGCAACCGCAAGGTCGAGTTGCTCAAGAGTTCCGACTGACTCCCCGAGTTCCGACGTGGTTGGAGCGGCGGTGACCGGGCGCAGACGGGATCTTCGCCGCTAGGCGGGTCGGGTCGTGGCAGCGATGCCCTTTGGCGTGAGGTGCGGGCTCTTGAGCGGCTACGCCGCGTCTGCGGATCGCAATACACGCTACAGGGCATCACTGCCACGACCCGACCCTCTGCAAGGTTCCGTCAAGACAGAGCTCCCTGCACAAACGCGCCCGAACCGACGATCCTGGTGCATTGAGATGGCCATGGGACCTACCGCCGTCCGCCGGAGGTATCGGCGGGCAGCATAGGCGGCCGAGCGCGAGTGCCTGAGGTAGGCAGCTACCTCTGTGACCCGCTGAACGCCCGCTGCCCGCCGACACCTCCGCCCGGCCGATCCAGCGGGGAGTAACTACTCGGGCAACAGCAGCGAGACGATGTCGAGGCCTCGGCATCCCCCGAAAGCCGGCTCTGCCGTCTTCCGGCTCGGGAGAGGATTCTCCGGTGCCCGCGCGTTCAGCGTGTCTCCTCGGGTGCTGCCTTGCTTCATGCACTCGCGCTTGGCCGCTCATGGGCGCCGGAGAATTCTCTCTTCGAGTCGTCGCCGTTGTTCCCTGGTTGGCCACGGGGAGTCGTCTTGGTGGGCGGCGGCGGAACGTGGCAGGTCCGACCCGGCGCATCAGATCTGAGGGAGGGGTGTGATCTCGATGCTGTCCTCTCGGGTGTGTTTGCGATCCGCAAGCGCCGCGAAGCCGCTCGAGGGCCCGCACTTCACGCGAAGGGCTGTATCAAGATCACGCCCCTCCCATCTACCTCCCATCCTCGCTCACTCTGAACGAAGCTCCCGCCTCCACGGAACACCGAGCTAGCTCGTGGAATCGAGCTCCGTGTTGAGGCTGCCCGACCGGTAGCCCTCGAGGTCGAGGGATACGAAGCCGTAGCCGAGACCCTTGAAGATGTCGACGAAGCGGGCGGCCATCTCGGGACTCAAGGCCATGGGAAGCTCCGCCGGGTCGATCTCGATGCGGACCATGGCGCCGTGGTGGCGGACACGGAATTGACGGAAGCCGAGGTTGCTCAACGCCTCCTCGCCTGCCTCGATGCGCGCAAGAACGTCAGCGGTCACCTCGAGCCCGTAGGCAACGCGCGACGAAAGGCAGGCGGCGGCGGGCTTGTCCCAGGTGGGCAGGCCGAGGGCTCGCGACACCTCGCGTATATCGCGCTTGTCGAAACCGGCGTCCTTCAGCGGGCTGATCACGCCCTGCTGCTCACCGGCCGCGATGCCCGGGCGAAAATCCACTGCGTCTTCCGCGTTGGTGCCATCCAACACCACCGCCAGCCCGCGGCGGCGTGCCAAATCGGTCAACTTGCCGTAGAGTTCGGTCTTGCAGAAGAAGCACCGGTTTGCGGCGTTCTCCCGGTAGGCGGGATCTTCGAGCTCGGCGGTGGGGATAACCTCGTGAACCATGCCGACATCGGCAGCCAGTGCGCGCGCGTCTTCGATTTGGCGCCGGGGTACCGCGGCGCTGTCAGCAGTCACCGCCAGACTTCGGCTTCCCAGCTCCCGGTGCGCGATGCAGGCAACGAGGGCGCTGTCGACGCCGCCGGAAAAGGCGACCAGGGCGGAGTCGACGCCGGCAACGGCCTGTCGTAGTTCGTCGTACTTCTCGCGCACCGGCGAGACCAGTCGGGGCGGATGCACTAGAGTTAGCATGGATCAGCGGTGGTGGTGAGAGTGAAACAACGAAAAGAGTGCCCTGAAAACGAGAGTATCAGCCGCTTCGCGGCCTCGCCAATACGCCGCGCGGCGGTGGCGGCGGTGTTGCTTTTCGGCGTGGCGGGATGCGGCGGGGCATCGCCCGATGCCGACCCGCTTGCCTCGATCGCCTCCTCCGTCGACGAGAGTGAGCGCACGCCGACACGGCTGGCGCAGTCTTGGCGACGCACGCCCGAGCTCGCGCTCACACTGAGCC
>CAYSHI010000295.1:0-3111 GCA_964430745.1 uncultured Acidobacteriota bacterium
ATACCGAAGGGCGTCGCCGCGTTGCCCAGGCCCAGCATGTTCGACGCGATGTTCATGATCATCGCGCTCATCGCGGGATGATCCTTGGGCACGCCGGGGAAGATGTAACGCAGGGCCGGGCCGACCGCGCGGGCGATGACGCGAAGGATGCCGCCGTCCTGGGCGACCTGCATCAGTCCAAGGAAGAACGCCATGACGCCGATGAGCTTGATGGCGAGCTCGACCGCCGCCTTGGCGCTGTCGAGCACCGCCTGCGTGACGGCGCCCATGCCCCCGAACCACGCGGCCCACAGCACCGAGAAGACGACGATGATCACGAAGATGACGTTCAGCATCGCCCGGGAATCCTACACCGGTTCGCCAGGCGGTAACGTGACAGGTAGGGAAACGGAGCGGTCGGGCTCAGGTCAGCGAACGGGTTTCCTCTTCGACGGCACGCTCGAGAAGGTCCTCCTCGGCCTTCTCATGGGCCCGCATCGACTCGAGAAACCGCTGGAGGTCGTCTTGTAGCTCGGAGACCTCGCAGGGCTCGCCCCGCTCGGCGTGAATCCGCGCCATCTGGAGGACCTCGATCATGTGTTCGTGCTGAGACGCCAGACCGTCGATCACCGATTCGGTGTCGGGCAGCAAATCGAGGATCGCCTGGAACAGACCGTCCTGCTCTTCGTGCTGGAAATGCTCTTCGAGGCGTTCCCTGAGGCCGTCGATCTGCGCGGCGAGCCGACGCAGGGGCTCGACGTCGGCGGAATCGGCGTCCAGCGCATGGAGGGAGCTCAGCAGCTGCTTCAGGAAGAAGTCGATCTGCTGGTGCTCCTCGACGGCTCGACGTGAGAGGCGCTGAAAGGTCTGGGGTCCGGTCATCTTCGAGCTCCTCGCCCGCGTGAGCGACTGGGCTACCCTTCAAAAATCCACCGTAAACGGCGCCGCGTCAAGGGCTGAAGTCCGAGATCGTGAGGATCTCCTCAAGAGGTTTCCGCTCCAGATCGGGGACCTGACAGCCCGATTCGGGGTAGCCGAGCGCAATCAGGACGTAGGGGCGCTCGTTTTCCGGGCGACCCAGGATATTCCGGAGAAATCCCATGGGACTTGGCGTATGGGTGAGGGTCGCCAGGCCCGCGTGGTGCAGCGCCGCCAGCAGGAGCCCGACGGCCATGCCCACCGACTCCTGCACGTAGTAGTGGCGCTCGACCCCTCCCTCGCTCTTGCGGTACTGGCGCGCGAATACCACCAGCAGCCATGGGCAAAGGGTCAGGAGCGGCTTGTGCCAGTCGGTGCCGAGGGGCGCCAGGTCTTCGATCCACGCCGGGGGAAAGCGACGTTCGTAGTTCTCGCGCTCTTCCGCCTCCGCGGCCTCGCGAATCCGTCTTTGGGTCTCGGGATCGCCGACCAGGACGAAATGCCAGGGCTGCTTGTGCGCGCCTGAGGGCGACGTCCCGGCGGTGCGAACCGCCCACTCGACGATCTCCCGGGAGACAGGCCGGTCGGCGAAATGACGCACCGAACGGCGCCGGTTCATCTCTTCGTAGAACACCCGTGCCCGCGGCAGCATCTCCTCCGGCGGGTACTCCTTGAAATCGTGCGGAACGAACATCACGAGTGGGTCGCGTTGGCGGCGTCAGGTTCGGGGGTCAGGTCGCGGATTCGGTCGCCGACAGCATCCGCTATTTCCTTGGCGGACCGCTCCTCGGTCTCGAACTCGAGAACCTCCAGGCGCCGGTGGCGCTGCAGGACTTTCGAGACCTGATCGTAGGCCCCCTCGAGCTTCTCGAGGAACGCCTCGTTTTCGTGGGGCTCGAGCTCCTCGCCCCGCGCCCGGATTCTCGCCATCGCCTCCGCCGGCGAGGTCTTCAGCAAGACAATCACGTCGGGCGCCGGGGGCCGGACCAGGTCAAGGGTGTTGAGAAGCCAGACCTCGGGGGCGTGTCGAATGAAGCGCCACCAATCCCGGGCCGGAATGCGCCGCCGGCCGGTCAGGTAATCGACCAGCCGCTGCATCTCGCTCGCGTCGAACTTGCCGTTGTAGACCTCGGCCTCGGCCCACGCCAGGACATCGACGAGGGCGTTGCCGTTTCCGACGACGAAACGAGCGATACGGCCGTGGTCGAAGGCCGCGTCGACGCGTGCGCGCTCGACCATCTCGGCAAACTTCGATCCTTTGTGGAGCCCCCCGATCCGCAGCAGGCGCGCCAGAAACCCCACCCATCCGCGGCTCCGCGCGACCGGGATGGTGCGAACCAGCTCGCGCACGCCGCGGTCGTCGGCCTCCATCAGCGGTGCCGAGATCCCGATGGTCCGTTCCGCCGTCCCCAGTCGCTCGAGGATCTTCAGGAAGATTGCCCGCCGCATCTCGGGCTCGATGCCGCAGACGGCCACCCTGAGCGGCGGCGCCGGCCGGGGCCCGGGCATCGGCGGCGGTGGCGGCGCGAGAGCGAGCACGTCCCGTCGAACCTGCTCGGCGACCTCCTGGTGGTCGGCCGTGTGGGAGTAGCTGCGGGGCTTGCCGACGTTGGCGTCGATGCTCAGGGGAACGGGCACCACCTGCCCGCGAGGCCAGATTCGCTCGGGGCCGGACAGGAATACCGGAACCACCTGCAGCCCCGGAAAGGCGCGGATGATCCGGCTGATCCCTTGCCGGAACGGAGCCACCACGCCCGCCTCGCCGCGACTGCCCTCGGGAAAAAAGATCAGGCTCTCCCCGGCGTCGATGGCCTGCTTGATCGACGCGAGCGGGTCGCTGCCCGCGATCGCCTTCCTCTCGATGGGGATCGCGTTCATGAGAAACATCGAAAGCGCTCTGAGGAACCACGTCTTCCCGAAGTAGTCGGCGGCCGCCACCGGATGGACCCGCGGTACGCGGCTCAAGGGAAAGAGGGTCAACAGCACGGCCGCGTCGAGGTGGGAGTTGTGATTGGCGACGACCAGGCACGGCCCGCGAGGCACCAGATTCCGCCGCCGATAACGCACGCCCAGAATCGCCAGCACCGGGCGTACGAACCCGATGTGGGAGAGGATCAGCAGGAAGCTGCGGAGCGCTCGGCGCACGACTCGAGTTTCACGCGAAATGGCTCACGTAGTGGTAGTACAGGGGAGCAGCATAAATGGCCGGGGTGA
>CAYSHI010000296.1:0-11469 GCA_964430745.1 uncultured Acidobacteriota bacterium
GAGCGACGTCTGCAGCACGAACGGCTCGGGGTCGTCGTCGATATGCTCCGTCGCCCGGGCTGCCTGGATGAGCAACTCCTCGACCCGCTGCCAGGGGACGTCGTAGCCGATCGTCACGGTCGTGTGGACGATCACGCCTTCTGTTTGCCCTCGTGCGATGGTGGTGAAGTTGATGATGTGGTTGTTCATGACGAGGGAATTCGGCACCGAGATCGTCACGTTCTTCGGCGTGCGAATGCGGGTGACATGGGTTGTTTTGGCCACCACGATCCCCTCGGCATCCGCGATCCTGACGCGGTCACCGATCTTGAAAGCGTTCATGTAGGTCAGCATGACGCCTGCGATCACGTTGGCGACCATCTGCGAGCCACCCAACGAGAACACGACCCCGAAAAAGATCGAGAGACCTTGGAATGCCGGCGAGTCGGAGAGTGGGAAGTAGGGGAACGCCAGGACCACGAAGAGCACCCAGACAGACGCACGGATGATCTTGAAGGTGATCGGAGTCCACTCCGGTTCGAATCCGGCGATTCGGATTCGCTCGATCTCGATGCCACGAAAGACGACGTGCGCAAGCTTGACCAGATATGCGGCGACGAAATACAGAACGATGATCGTGACCAGGTCGGGCAGGAACGCGACGAACGCGTTGGACACACCAACGAGGGCAGTGACGACGTGGCCGAGAACCATTCGCCCGAACGGTTCCGTTTCCGGCAGCACTACGAAGACCACCTGGAGCATGGTGACGAAGGCCAAGACGTAAGTGAGACGCCGGGCGAAGAGCCCGATGGCGCGACCAATCCGGCTGATGTCTTCTTCCGAGAGAAGCTCCTGAGATTGCCAGCGGATCTCGCGCAGCCTTCGGCCCCTCCACGAGGACAACTTGCGGTCGACCCAGTTGAAGACAAGGCGTAAGACGACGAGGACAATCATCAGGAGGGCGATCAGGGCCGCCACAAAGATCAGGACTCTGAGCGGGCGGTTCGGGATCAGCTCGGTCCCCCAATCGCGGATCCATTCGAGGGTTTCTGTAAGCATGCTGACCTCCTCAGGTGGCGTCCGCCGTTCGCTCCACACGGACATCTGGCGCACGGTGACAGCGGCGAAATCGTCGCCTCTCGTTCGGCCGGCGTCAATCCAACATCAGCAGCAGCCGCACGTTGAGCCCTGAGCTGAGGCCTTGGATGCCGAAGCGATCCAGCGAGATGATCCGATAGTTCACGCCGGACTGCACACCCCGCGTGAGCCACCAGTTGATGCCCAGCGAGAGGACGTCCATCTCGCCGCCGTCCACCGTCCGGTCGGTCAGGTCCGAGCGCGAGTATCGAACGGCGGCTTCGAGCGCGCCCCACCCGCCTTGGTTGACCGCTCCCGCCACGGGGAGCGGATCGAAGACGCCGCTTCGCCTGCGATAGGCGCGCATCTCGCCGGTGACGGCCCAGGAAGCGCTGAGGTGATAACCGCTGAAGAACAGGTCCCCCAACTCCTCCGAGTTGACATCGGAGCCGAGGTACTCGAAGCCGACCAGGAACGGCCCGTCACGCCAGTACGCTTCCAGGTTGTAGGTAGTCAGGTCGTCTGCCGGGAGCAGCCCCGTATCGACGAAATTCGGCGCCTTATTGAACTCCCGGTGCGCGCACGACCGGGCCGCTTCGCGTTCGAGCGCCGTATCCCGGCTCCGAGGTGCAACAGATTGCTCTCGTCCTGCGAGACAGCCGCTACCCACGTCACGCGGCCCACGAACTGGCTCGATGTGTCGCTGAAGGACTGCCCCGAGTCGATCCAGTTGTTGAACACCCCACCCGCCCAGGTGAACCGGTCTCCGGCGGTCCCGCTGACCACCAGACCGTGGTTGCGGGCCGGCAGAAAGGCGTCGGCAGCGGAGCTGCGCTCCTGCCAGGGCAGGAACGCCAGCGCAGCTAGCCGTTCCATCGAGATGGGCTCCTTCAGCTTGCCGACACTCAGCGTCAGATCGGCGGGCAGAGGGATGTCCAGCCGATAGTCGACGAAACTCAAATCGTCGGAAGTGTCGCTATCGAATCCCTTGTCGAACGCGTTGGTGGCGGCAAACAGCGTGTACCTCCACGGCCGTTTGAAGTTGAGAGTTCCGACGACGCCGAAACGAAAGGCGCGGATCTCGCCCCCGTCGAACTGCGAAAGATCTTCGACCTGCGCCTCGCTGTTGCCGTCTTGGCTCAACCACAACTGACGATCCAGCATGAGAGCTCCGAGGAACAGACCCGAGATGGGCTTCGTGCTGAACTTGTTCCATTTCCTGCCGTCGTAGTATCGAATCGGGACGGCCATCGGAGGCGGTGTGTAGGCCCCCCAAACACGGCGCTTGGGCGTGGCGTCGGGAGGCGACGGAGCTGCCTCGGGGAGCTCGTTCTTGACGATCGCCCCGTCCCGAATCGCGAAGCGGACGTGCGCCCCGGTGTCGAGCAGCACATCGAAGTCTTCCCGTGGATCTCGGTCGAGAATCACGAAGCTGGCGGGGGCGCCCAGGACCAGTTGCCCCATGAGAAAGCCGGCGCTCGCGTCGACAGCGACGTCGTCCTCCAGGATGACGAGGTCATCCCTCGTTACGACGGCCATCTCACCGCCGACGATGAGCAGGTTGACGGGAACATCTTCAGAGGGGGCGTCGCGACCGCTCAGCCGGACGTTCGTAATGACGATCCGCTCGGCATCCGCGGCTTGGGCGGCCGAAGCGACTCCGGAGGCAGCCAACAGGAGGATGGCGAGCAGCATTGCCGTGCGGCACGCTACCAGTATCGACTCGGTGAGATCAGAAGTGGAAGATGATCCGCCTAACGCGTGTAGGGCCATTGCCCGAATACCTCCAGCAACACCTCGCCGGCAGCACCAGAAGGTGGTCGCGTTCCGATAGCGGTGGCCAGTGTGATTGCCACATCCACTGTATGAACGCGGCGCGAGACTGTCTGCGGCTTGATCCCGTTCCCTGCGAAGAGGATCGGCACATAGGTGTCGTATCGCCAGGGTGAGCCGTGTACGACCGCCACCGACAACCCGTCCAGATTGTTGATGAACCAGGCTCTTCACACGAACCGGTGGACGAGAGAGACGGCGTAGAGGGGAACGTTGCAGATCTTCCCGTCTCTTTTGAGATTCAGGAGGTTGGCTCGGAACAGCACGTCGGACGCAAACTGCTGATCATACGACCTCAAACTCCTGCTCCTGCGACTCAAACCCGCCTTGACCTCGACCGGGGCAACGCTACGGCCGATCTCGCACAGGAAGTCGAGCTCGGCCCTCCCTCCGGGGCTTCGCCAGTAGTAGAGATCCGGATGCCCCCCCGCAGCCAACTCCTGGGCAACGTAGTTTTCGGCCAGGGCCCCCCGGTATTCAGTGAACAATCGGTCCCCCTGAACGGCGACCTCCGGTGGGGTTCGCGCCATCGCGCCCAGGAGCCCGACGTCGAGTGCGTACACCTTGAAGACGCTTCGATCCGCGTAATGTTTCAGTGGCGGGCGGCCCGTTGAAACCGCGTAGCAGAAACGCACGAGCCCGGCATCCTGGAGCCACCTGAGCGCATTCTCGTACTCCCGAGCCCGAGCGCCTTTCTTGACGGTCGAGAACATGAACTTCCTGTTTTCTTTCGCCAGGTGACGTGGGATCGAGTCCCAGATCAGGCTCAGTTTCGGTATGTCCGTCGCCGTCGCGTGCTTGGCAAAATCGAGCACGTACGAGTCGAGGATCTCGTTTTGAATCTGCCGTGTGATCCGGGCGTCGCCGGCCCCGGCGTGATTGTCGACCGCCTCCGGCATACCTCCAGCGAAGAGGTAGGCGCGCAGCATGTCGAGGAGGTCGGTATGAATGGCATCGGGAAGCGGCGCGGGTTCCGTCAGCCCTAAGAGCAACTCCGCATACCGGGGTTTCCCCGTCGCTCTGAGGAACTCCAGAAAAGACATGGGATGCAGATCAAGGAAGTTGACCTTTCCGACCGGGAACGACCCTGGTCGAGACATCTTGACGCCGAGCAGCGATCCGGCCGCCGCGACGTGGTAGGACCCGGCCAGCTCCTGGAAGTACTTGAGCGAGGTCAGCGCTCGGCTCGATGCCTGTACTTCGTCGAAGATGATGAGGTGGCGCTCGGGTTGGATGTCGAAGCCCTGGTAAACGGACAGCTCTGCCACGATGCGATATGGATCGAGATCGCGGCGGAAGAAGCCATCCAGAGCGGGGTCTTCTTCGAAGTCGAGGTAGACGATCCGTTCATACTCACGATCTCCGAACTGCCTGAGCAAGAATGTCTTGCCGGTCTGACGCGCACCCCTCAAGAGCAGGGGTTTCCTCCGAGGAGACGATTTCCATGCGAGGAGATTGGCGTAGAGGTCACGTTCCATTTGCACATTATGGCATGATTATGGGGTAATAATCACGTTTTACGCTGATAAAAATGGCGGCAGCGCCTTTTTTCCTTCGTAATCGAGTCGGGTGTCAGCCTACCCGGTCCAGTTTCTTGACCACGCGTTTGCGTCTTTCAGCCTTGGTCCACTAAAATGACCCCATGACCATAAAAATGACCGCTACGGAGGTGAAAGCCAAGATTCTCGCCTTGCTGGACCAGGTGTCATCGGGCGAGGAAGTCGAGATCACCAAGCACGGCCGGCTCGTCGCCCGACTCGTCCCGGCTGTGGGCCCCCACTCGCTCGAGGGCAAGCTGCAGGGTGTCGCGATCACGGCGGCGGACGACGAGGACGTGTTCACCACCGGAGCTTCCTGGGATTTGCCGTGACGACCGTCTTACTCGACACACACATCCTTCAGTGGTGGTCGGCCGAGCCGGACCGGCTCAGCTCGGTCGCGGCCGAGGCCCTCTCGACTGCCGACGAGCTCGCCGTGGCAGCGATCTCATGGTTCGAGCTGGCATGGCTTGCCGACCGCGGTCGCATCGTCGTTACCATTCCGGTCAGATCATGGCTCGAACAACTTGCCAATGGCGTCCGTACGATTCCGCTGACGCCTGCCATCGCGGATGCCGCCGTGACACTTCCGCCATCGTTTCCTGGCGACCCCGCCGATCGGCTGATCTACGCCACCGCGATCGAGCACGGTTATCGCCTGGTGACGAAGGACCGTCGACTGCGCGACCACCCGAGCCCACGGCCCATCGCTGTCTGGTAGCGGTGCTGCAGCCCGAGGTCTTCTGGGAAGGGCCGCCGACAGGCTCGCGAACGAGCGTCCGGGAGCTGGCCGGCTATTACTGGAGCTCGGCGGTGCCGACCTGGCTGCTTGCTGCCTCGAGGCCGGCCGCGAATGCATCCCGGTTCAAGCTCGAGAATCGCTCGGGAATCCGCTGGTCGAGCGTCTGCGCCCAGACCTCATCAGCGATATCGAGCGCCGCGGCCAGTGCGCCCAGCATCACCACGTTGGCGGCGCGGTGGTTGCCGAGCACGACGGCCTGTTCGGTGGCTTCCAGTGCCAGTACGTTGAAGCCTTTGCCCTCGAGAAACTCGATCGCGTCGTCCGGGTAGGGGCGTTCGTCGGCGATGCGGATGGGCTCCACCTCATGGTCATTCACAACGATGGTTCCGCCCGGCTTCACGTAGTGTGCGTAGCGCAGCGCCTCGAGCTTCTCCAACGCCAGCAGGTAGTCGACCGAAGCTCGCGGCGCCACCGGCGAATGCACTTTGTCGCCAAAGCGCACGTGGCTGAAGACCGCCCCGCCGCGCTGGGCTACACCGTGGAACTCGCCCTGTTTGACGTCGTGGCCGGCGGCCATCGCGGCCAACGCCAGCAGCTCGCTGGCTAAAACCACACCCTGCCCGCCTACACCGGCGATCAACACGCTGGTTACCGCCATCTCATTCCGCCTCCGCCGGCATGATTGCCTCCACGGGGCACATCTGGGCACACATCGAGCAGCCCGCGCACTCCCACTCGCGGATGAACGGATAGCCGTCCTGCCATACCAGCGCCGGGCAGCCCGACTCGAAACAAAGCTCGCACTGGGTGCATTCCTCGAGGTCGACGCGGAAAGAAGCATGACCTTCCGCCCTCTCGAGCGGCAGCAGGCGGCAGTGGCGCCGAGCAATGATGACCGCGGGGCCCGGGTGGTCGAGGCCCGCCGTAATGGCCCTCTCGGTTTCGTCCAGGTCCCACGGGTCGACCACCTCCACGTGCTCGACGCCGATCGACCGCAACAGGGCCTCGTAGTCGACCGACGGAGAGGGCTCGCCGTTCAGCGTGTGGCCGGTGCCGGGGTGCTCCTGGTGGCCGGTCATGCCGGTGGTGCCGTTGTCGAGAAGGATCGTCGTCGTAGGCACCTTGTTGTAAACGGCGCTCAGCAGGCCCGGGAAGCCGCCATGCAGGAAGGTGGAGTCGCCGATCACCGCCACGACCCGGTCTTCTCCAGCCTTGTTGAAGCCGGTGGCGTTGCCGATGCTGGCTCCCATGCAGAAGGTCGTGTGGATAGCCTCGTAGGGAGGGAGGCATCCCAGTGTGTAGCAGCCGATATCGCCGGTCACCAGCACCCCCAGTTTTTGGAGCGTACCGAACACACCGCGGTGGGCGCAGCCGGGGCACAGCACCGGAGGACGGGGCAAAATCGCCGTCTCCCCCATGAAGTCGGGCGGGACGGACGTTCCCTCGAGCCCGGCCGCCACCAGATCAGCGCTCAGCTCGCCGATATTGGTGAAGAGCTCCTTGCCGACCACGTTGGTGATGCCGAAGCCGGCCAACTCCTGCTCGATAAACCCCTCGCTTTCCTCCACCACGACCACTTTGTTGAAGCGCGCGCAGAACTCTCGAAGCCGTCGCTCGGGAAGCGGGTAGATCATTCCCAGCTTGAAGATCGTCGCCGCCGGGCTCACCTCTTTCACGTACTGATAAGGGATACCGTGGGTGACGATTCCGACCTCCGGGTCGCCCTCCTCGATGACGTTTCCCGCGAATTCCTCGGCCAGCTCGCGCAGCCGGCCGAGTTTCTCCTCCAGCTCGGGGCGACGGAATTTCGCGTAGACCGGGATGGCGTACTGACTCACCTGGCGCGTGAAGGGCTTGCCCTCCACCTCGATGCGTTCACCCGGATCGACGATGCCCCTGGTGTGCGCCAGGCGCGTCGTGGTGCGGAACATGAGCGGCGTCCGGAATCGCTCTGACAGCTCGAAAGCTGTGCGTATCAGCTCCCGTGCCTCGGAGGTGTCGGCAGGCTCGAGCAGTGGGACCTTGGCGAGCTTGGCGAAATAACGGCTGTCCTGCTCGTTCTGCGACGAGTACATGCCGGGATCGTCGGCTACCAGCACGACGAAGCCGGCGTTGGTCCCGGCGTAGGGAAATACCATGAACGGATCGGCGGCGACGTTGAGGCCGACGTGCTTCATCGTCACCATGGTGCGGAGGCCGCCGAGGGCAGCGCCCATCCCCTCTTCGAATGCCACCTTCTCGTTGGTGGACCAGTGGGCGTCCACTTCCGGGTACTCGGCAAGTCGTTCGAGCACCTCGGTGCTGGGAGTGCCTGGGTATCCCGAGGCAAAGGCAGTACCGGCCTCCCAGGCGCCCCGCGCGATCGCCTCGTTGCCCGACATCAGTGTTGCCACGATTTGCCTCCCCACCTCGGTCGCGATCTGGACTTGGCCGTGATCTCGGATATCGAGAGCAGTTTATCGGCTTGGCAAGGAGGGTGCGACTTGCCCTCCAGGGATTCAACGAGTTCCACTCCAACGGCCGTATCGGACAGGTATTCGAGACTCCAACAACTAGCCACAGCCGCAGAGGATGGAACAATGGCTAGTTGCCAAGTGACCTTGGCCCTGAGCCCCCGAACCGGACGCCGGAGAGTTCCGCCATTCCGCGCTTCCAGGTCGTGAGGTCGGACGCGCGGGAGGCGGCGAGGTCGTCATGGCCGCAGGCGCGTGCCATGACCTGCATCAACTTGGTGGCCGCATCGAAGAAGGTCGCGAGGCGCTGCGCGCCTGCGTCGACGTCGAGACGTCTTCGGAGCTCGGGCTTCTGTGTCGCGATCCCGGTGGGGCAGTTGTTCGTGTTGCAGATGCGAGCGCCGACGCAGCCGACCGCCTGGATCGCCGCGTTCGAGAGCGCGATCCCGTCGGCGCCCAGCGCCATCGCCTTGATGAAATCCTCGGGCATGCGCAAACCACCGGTGATGATCAGCGTCACGTCGCGGCCGGCCTTGTTGTCGAGGTGCGCCCGGGCGCGAGCCAGCGCGGGGATCGTCGGCACGCTGATGTGGTCGCGAAACAGCCGCGGCGCCGCCCCGGTGCCACCGCCGCGGCCGTCGAGAATGATGTAGTCGGCGCCGGCCTCGAGGGCGAAGTCGATGTCTTCCTCGAGGTGATTCGCCGACAGCTTGAAGCCGATGGGGATTCCATTGCCTCTCTCGCGTACCCGATCGGCGAACTGCTTGAACTCCTTCACCGTTGAAGGCGTGTCGAACGTCGGCGGTGATATGGCGTCCTGGCCGGGCTCGAGGCCGCGCGTCTCGGCGATCTTCTCGGTGACCTTGGCGCCGGGGAGGTGGCCGCCGGTACCGGTCTTGGCGCCTTGGCCGCCCTTGAAATGGAACGCCTGCACCTCGTCGAGCAGATCCTCCGTCCAGCCGAACTTCGCCGACGCGAGCTCGTAGAGGTAGCGGCTGTTGGCGCCGCGCTCTTCCTTCAGCGAGCCGCCTTCACCCGAGCAAATGCCGGTGCCGGCCATCTCGGCGCCGCGTGCCAGCGCGACCTTCGCCTCTTCCGACAGCGCGCCGAAGCTCATGTCCGAGACGAACAGCGGGATATCCAACTTCAGGGGCCGTTCGGCCCGGGGGCCGATGACGAGCTCCGTCTTGACCTCCGCGTCGTCGGCCAGAGGCTTGGTCGCGAGCTGTGCGGTCAGGATCTGGATGTCGTCCCAGTGCGGAAGGTCTTTCCGCGGCACACCCATCGCCGCCATCTCGCCGTGATGGCCCGACAGTCCGCTGCGGGCGAGGGCGTGGATGCGCGCGACGGTCGGCTCTTCCGGCGTCGGTTTTGCCGTTGGCGGCGCGTCGCCGCCGGCCTCTTCCGGGGCCGGGTCACCGACCTCGAGATCGGTGAGACGGGCGTGCGTCCCGTCGCAGTACGGAGGGTCGGAGGTGCCCTTGCAGCGGCAAAGATGAACGCTCGCGCTCTTCTCCGCCGTGAACTCCAACGGTGCCATTCCGGTTCCGGCGTGGGCGCCGTCGCAGAAGGGCTGGTCTTCCGACCGCCCGCAGCGACACCAGTAATAGGTCTTGCCTTCCTCGATCTCCACACCGGCAGGGGTCTTGGCGGCAATGATGGGTGAGTCCTTCATGATGCTCTTCCTTTGGCTTCCGTGGTGTCGGCGACGATTGTAGCGGGAATGAACGGCACCTCATCCTACTGGGCAGTCGGCACTTCCCATGGGGGGACAGGTGCGTAAGATCCCACAAGGCGACTCGAGTGTCGCAAACCTGCGGATCGCACACGAACTGCTGCGCTGTCGCCGAATTCACGCTCAATGAAATGAGCCACATCGGCTGATCGTCAACCGGCCCGGGATGTCCCCTAGCTCGACCCCAGGACCGTCACATCGTCGCCGCCCGGGGCGCCAACCACCTCGTAGAACGAGTTGCCGCTCTCGTCCTCGACTTCCTCGAAGAACACCATGTCGAATTGGTGATAAGTCACCCCTTCGTACTCGATTTCGGTGCTCCCCTGGGGAAGCGTATCCGCCTGAGCCCCGACTTCCGGTTCGCCGCTGACGTACCCGGTCTCGCCGTCCTCGTCGAACGCTACGTAGAGGTTGAAGTCGACGTAGTAGTACGTTTCCCCGTCGGCCTCGAAGCTGACGGAGCCCCCCGGGATGGAATCGATCTGCTCCGCCGGTGGCGGTGGCTCGACCACGTAGACCGCATCGGTGCTGGACTCGGAGAAAAACAACCGGTCGAACTGATAGAGCGTGGCCTCCCCTTCATCGTCGTGAGCGACGGCATCGTCCGGGAGTCTACTCACCTGGGCACCTACAGGGGGGTCGACCACCACGTAGCCGCCGGCGGCAGGTTGTTCGGAAAGGTGTCGCTGCCGACACGGTGACGTCCATCGCGCACGCGAGCGGCTTCCCCCACCCGGGGCGTTTCGCAGAGTCGTACCGTGGGCGATTCGCGGAACACCCGTCGGAGACCTTGCGCAAAGCCTGACTCGACCGTGCCGACGATTGTGGCCGCGGCCGGACGGAAAGGCAGTTCAGGCGACGTGCGCGCGAACTCGTGCCTCAATCTCGGGGCCAACTGCACGACGCGCGACGCGCAGCTCGTAGTCTGCCTGGAGACCCGTCCAGATCTCCGGCGAGACCCCGAAGTATTTGCCGAGCCGCAAGGCGGTGTCGGCCGTGATCGCACGCTTGCCGTTGACGATCGCGCTGATCCTGCCTGGAGGGACCGAGAGCTCGCGGGCAAGCCGGTTGATACTGATGCCCATCGGCTTCATGAACTCCTCCAGGAGAATCTCGCCAGGATGAATCAGCTCGAGAAGTTTCGGTCGTGTGCTCATCTTTCCCTCAGGGGCAGTCGCGGATCATCTGGAGGTCAGCCTATCACGTAGTGCGTAATACGTGAAGCGGCATAGTCTGGCGCGCCCCGACCGGCATCGTGCCCGAGTGTTTGTGAAGTCCCCACCTCTGTTCGACGGCCACGAGCTCGGGGAGCGCCGTGGGAAGTCGCTTGACGCCCACACCGGGTCATAATCGTCGCCGAGCCTCGAGCGCGGGTATGGTAATATGGCAGCACTATGGCAACATGCAAGGTCACCTACACGATCGACGCAGAGACAATTGCTCGCCTCGAACAGGCTGCTGAACGGCTGGGAAAGCCGAAGAGCCAGGTGGTTCGCGAGGCGATCAACGACTACGCCGAACGCGTCGGGCGTCTGAGTGAGCGCGAGCGTTTGCGTATGCTGAAGACCTTCGACGAGCTGGTCGACGAGATCCCTGCTCGACCGGTCCGCGAGGTGGACGACGAGCTCGCCGCGATCCGTGCATCGCGGCGAGCCGCGGGGCGGCAATCCGGCGGTGGAAGCAAGCATTGATCGCCCTGGACACCTCCGTCCTCATCGACGCACTCACCGGGTCGCGACGCTCGGCCGCGGCCTTGCGCCGGGCGATCGCGGACGGCGAGCGGATCGTGATCCCCTCACTCGTGCTCTTCGAGTGGCTGCGGGGGCCACGTACGGTCCCCGAGCTCGAAGCGCAAGAGGCGCTGTTTCCGCGACAGCAGGCGGCTGCCTTCGGGGATCGGGAGGCCGGGCTGGCGGCCGAGCTCTACACGAACGTCGCGCGTCCCCGGGGCCGAGAGATCGATCTCGCCATTGCCGCGTGTGCGATCGCGCAGGCGGCGGCGCTGTGGACCTTGAACCGGGCTGACTTCATGGACGTGCCCGGTTTAGAGCTGTACGAGCCTCCCGGCCCCTGAGGGGACCTGGGGGTGTGGGCTGCCCTCGAGCCCGA
>CAYSHI010000297.1:0-5798 GCA_964430745.1 uncultured Acidobacteriota bacterium
CTTCTCCGACTCGTGGTCGGAAAGGCGCGTCTTGGCGCCCGTGGCGACCTCGTACGTCCACACCTCCTGATCGCCGCTCTCGTCGGAGATGTAGGCGAGGTGCTCGCCGTCCGGCGACCACACCGCCGAGCGCTGCCGCCAGCCGCTCGAAGTGACCTGCGACTTTTCGCCCACCTCGGGATCGGTCGGCACGATGAAGATCTCGCCGTGATAATCCACGGCCAGGTAGCGGCCGTCGGGCGAGGGGTAGAAGGCGTCCGCCGCGGACTCGGAGGGCAGGTATTCGACCATGTTCGACTTGGCGTCGAAGTCCATGTCGATCGTCACCCGCTCGGGCGTGCCATCGGGCACCGCCAGCTTCCACACCTCGAACTCGTTCTCGTAGGTAATGGTCGTGCCGTCGGGGCTCATCGACGGATACTGAACGCCGTCGGAGCCGTGGTCGGTCACCTGCGCGAGGCCGGACCCGTCGGCCGCGATCTTCCAGATGTTGAAGATGTCGTCGCGCTCCGACATGAAGTACACCATGCCGTCGGCGCCCCACATCGGATACGCATCCTGCGTGTGCGTGCGGAACTCCTCCGTGTCGGCGTCGGTAAGCTGCGTGATCTCACCGCTCGCCAGATCCTGCAGCCAGATGTCGGTCTGGCTGTTGCCCCGATACCCCTTGCGCCAGTAGCGCATCCCGTACCGGTTGAAGGCCACCGTCGACCCGTCGTGCGAGATCATTCCCGCCGCGCCCTGGTCCATCTCCATCGCTCGCGGCAGATCCCCCAGCGGCGACACCGTGTACAGCGGTGAGTAGAACGGATGTTCCCCGCGCGAGGTTGTGAAGATGATGCGCTCACCGTCGGGGGTCCAATAGAGGACCGTGTCGGACGTCGTATGGAAGGTGAGCTGCCGCGGCACGCCGCCGGCCGTTGGGACGACGAAGACGTCGTTGTTCCCCATGCGATTCGACGTGAAAGCAATCCACTGCCCGTCGGGCGAGAAGCGCGGGAAGGTGTCGTTAGCGACGTGGGCGGTGAGGCGGCGCGCGTTGGCGCCGTCGTTGTCGGCTACCCAGATGTCGCCGTGGTAGCTGAAGGCGATTTGGCCGTTGCTGCTGTGGGGGTAGCGGGCGAATTTTATGGGGTCGGCGTGGGCGGGGGAGACGAAGGCTACGGAAACGAACGCGAGCAGGACAACACAAAGCGCGATGTCGCGAACCGGGCGCATCGGTGGGCCTCCTGATGATCTGGTCGCTCCGCCGTGGAAGGCGATGGGGAGGCGACTCGGGCAGGGTTTGCGTTTCGACGTGTCTTTCGAAGCAACGCTACCAAGGAACGGGGATCTCGTCGACGTACCCTGTGCTCTGTGCGAAGTGCGCACAACGCCGCCCCAGCCCCACAAGGGCGACAAGCCGCGCAAGTTCTTCGAGCTCACGCAAGGCGTTGTACGAGGCATTGCACCGCCAGCGGGTAACCATCGGCCTCTCGATCGGGCCGACAGAACCCAACTTGGAGCCGTCACTCTGCTGCCCTCAAGCCGTGATACGGTGGAACGTCCAGCCGCAATGGCCGAATTCGAGCGGACGATCGAAGCGAAGGTCATGGAGGAATGCATACTTGGCGTGCGTCCAGATGAGCTGACCGATTCGACGCCGCGCATCAACGGCGGGATCCTGGATCCGCTCTCGAAACCGAAGCTCGTTGGCATATCTCGAAGAGCAGTTCAATATCGAGCTCGCCGCGCATGCAGCGAGCGTCGACAAACGGCCCCTGGCCACCGGCGTCGGGCTCGGGGTGGTTGGGGGCTGGCGGTGAGTGGGGTCAAGAGAGTGTCGCTGTTCCATTCGGGGAGTCCCAAGCGGGCCAAAGTGGAGGATTGGTGCGGCGCTTTGGGGAGCTGCATCGCCGAGCCGTTCCGACAATTCCACCCGAGTTGGCGACCAACCGGGTTGATGCTGGGACGTGGCTCGTGACGCGGAGCGATCGCGGTGGGTCGGGAGCCTCGCCGGCTCAGAGCGGGTCTTCGGCGCACCGACGGCTCTTCCAGAAGCTCAAGTTGGGGGTGCTGTATGGGATTGGCGTTGGGACCGTCACCCTCCTGCTTTTCGCGCTGCTGGAGGGTGTGGCCAGCCTTGCCTTCTTTGCGTTTGAAGCCATGGGCCAGGGCGTCGTCCGAATTCCTCGTGCGCAATACGCGGTTCATGATTCCGACCTCGGGTGGTCCAGCAGACCGCATGTCGACCTGCCGGACGCGTACGGCCCAGGACGCTGGATGCGCACCGAGGCCCATGGTTTTCGCAACGTAGAGGACATCGCGCCGACCGTTCCCGACGGACACACGCGCATCGTGTGCTCGGGCGATTCCTTCACGCAAGGCTACGGCGTGAGCAACGAAGAGGCGTGGTGTCATCAACTGACCCTGCTAGACCCGTCGCTCGAAGCGGTGAACATGGGGCAGAGTGGGTACAGCTTGTCGCAGGCATACCTGTGGTATATGCGAGACGCCAGGGCTCTGGAGCACGACGTCCACCTCGTTTCCTTCGTGACCGTCGATTTCGCGCGCATGAGTTCGTTCGATGCGGCAGGATACGCACGTCCCGGTCTCGCCCTCTTGGGGGACACCTTGGTGGCGATCAATACGCCTGTGCCAAGGCGAACGGTGGCCCGGTTCTTTCAAAATCGTTTCGGTCAGCCGGCGGCGAACCTGCGGATTGTCCGGTTCTTACAGGCTGCGCTGCGGCGAGTTTCGGGGCCACGTCCCGGTCCGAGCCAGGGTGAGACAGAGGCCATTGCCCACAAGATCTTTGCCACGCTGGCAGAGGTCAACGAAGAAAAGGGGTCGCAACTCGTTCTGGTGTACTTGCCGACGTTCAGTGACTTTGCAGGTAGTGTGTCGGACCCGTGGCGGGCGCTCGTTGGGCAGTTTGCCGATTCCGCGTCGGTCCCGTACATCGATCTGATCGCCGAGTTACGTCGCCTGGATCGTGACTCTCTTCAGACCCTCTTTCTGAAAGAGGGGGAGGTCGAATACACGGGCGCCGCGGGCCACTACAGCGCCGCGGGCAACCGCTGGGTCGCAGAGACGCTTCACCGTCGCCTGATCGACGCGTCGACCATTCCGGCGCCGAGCCTCCAGGGACCCCGTCATCCCGAGCCGTCCGGGAGCAAACGCTAGCAACTCGCCAGCCTTCGCTGCATACAATGAAGTGGCGGCGACCTCGCGGGCCGATGCGTGACATCTCGAACCGCGGAGAATGGGTTAATAGTCGTCCTGACCCGTCGTGGTAAAGGTGACCTGAGGGCTGTGGCAGCAAGCGTACGGCGGCGACCCGGGAGTGCTGGGCAGGACGTTCCGGTGCAAATCGGCATCAGCGAGCCGGAGAGCCCGGAGGGCGTGCGCCTGCCCGACGCCCGCGCCGTCGTGAACACGGTACGGGCGAAGCTGTTCGAGGAAGTCTCTCCCGTGTCCCGGTAGCGGCGAGCGGCTCGCTGCGATCCTCAAGGACCCAGCAGCGCGGCCGGCACGACACCGATACCGTCCTTCCGGCGGTAGGCGTCCGGTCCGGTGTTGACGACGACAGCGTCCAGCAGGTCGTCGCCCAGCCGCTGTTGCAGCCAGCGAAGGGTGCGCGTGTCGTCGTCCGTCACGGTGCGGCCCAGCTTGACCTCTATGGCGACGATTCGCTGATCGGCACGCGCGACGATGAGGTCGACTTCCTGGCGTGCGTGCTTGGTGCGCAGGTGATGGACGCGCGCCTCGGCCCCCTGGGCGAACGTTCGGACACCGAGGGTCACCAGCGATTCGAAGAGGTGGCCGAGCAGGGTGCCATCGCGCGGGATCTGCGGGCGACCGTCTTGGCCTTGGAGAAGCGCGTCGGAGCCGACACCGAGCAAGCGCGCCGCCAGGGCGGGGTCGGCGAGATGGTGCTTGGGCGGCTGCGAAAGCTGTGAGAAATGGCTGCGGGTCGGAAGCCACGCCGGCACCTCGTCGACGATCCACAGGCGCTCGAGGATGTCTCGGTAAGGTAGCGTCGTGCTCTTCGCGGGCTTGTCGCCCTGGCCACCGGTAGCCGCGTCCCGAATCGTTTCGAACGTGGCGGTGGTCGCGGTCGCCGCGGCGTACGCGGTCAGCCAACGCCTGAGCGTCTGCGGCTTGCGCAGCGGGTGGCCGAGCTCCTCGAAGTCGCGGTCGACGATCCGAGACAGGTAGCCGTCGAGCTGCGCACGCAGGGCACGGCCCGGCAGATCGCGCATGCCCGGGAATCCCGAGGCGACGGTCTCGGCTGCGTAGTCCGTGAGCGAGACTTCCGTGGTTCCGGCCAACTCGGGCCGGCGCCCCTCCAGCAGGGTGCGCAGACTGACCGAAGGCGAACCGACGCCCCGTTCCTGAAGGGTGAGCGGTCGCATGCGCAGCGTCACGATGCGGCCGGCGCCCGAGTGCGTCGGTGGAGTGGTCGGAGCGGCCGAACCGGTCAGCAGGAACTGGCCGGGGGTCGCATCATCGTCGACGGCGCGGCGCACGACGTCCCATACCTCGGGAACGCGTTGCCACTCGTCGAACAGGATCGGGCGATCGGCTCCCACCAACCGGCCCGGATCGGCTTGCGCCAGCGCGCGCTGACCGGGGTCGTCGAGGCGATAGACGGTCCGGGCACGCCGTAGCGCGGTTTCCGTCTTTCCGACGGCCTTGGGGCCCTCGAGAGCCACCGCCGGCAACGCCTGCAGCAGCTCGTCGAGTTCGTCGTCTACACAACGGGGTAGGTATCGGCTCATTGAACTTGTGTTGGTTTCGGAAGGGAGACACTACCAACTTACCAGTATGTACACTACCGATTTTCCATATCTTACGCTACCCAACGGCCAGGCCGGGCACGGAGAAATCTCCGCGTCTCATGCGGAGATTAGACCGTCTATTCTCCGCAAACGGGAGAGCCAGCCGGACGATAGAACGAAGATCGGCTTGCGATTGCCTTCCCCGCCGCTTGCTCAGCTCGGCATATCGAGCATGACGGAGGCGAAATACGTCTTGAATCAACCCCGGTCGGCGGTGGCGTTGCGGGCGGAGCAGTAGCTCCGCGTCAACTCACTCGTCGCCCGAGTCGCGCCGGCGCTGCGTAGTGTCAAGCGCCGCGCCAAAGGCGATGCCCAGCGCGATGCCGAGGCCGATGTTGTCGAGGGCCACGCCCAATGCAACACCGAGGCTGATACCGAGGGCGATACCGCCGCCGTTGCCTATTGCGGATTTCATCGCGCGACCGTAGCACGCCGCCCGCGTCGTCGAAGCGAGCTGCTCGGAGAACTACCCGGATCAGCTGCCGTTGCCGCCCTCCAATATCGCTGCGGCCCGCGCCGATAGATCTTCGAGGTGCGCTCGGGTCACGCGGTCGTTCGTGCGGCCGGCGGCCCGGCGAGAATCCTGCGCGATCTCGTCGAGCTGCGCCCTTGCCAGCGGGCGGATGTCCGACTGGCTCACGTCGACCCGCGTGATGCTGTTGCCGAATGCTGCAGGCGGCGCGGGCGGTTCCTCGGTCATGAGGTACTCGAGGCGCTCGATGTAGGCACGCTGCAGGTTGCGCCGGTACGGGTCGATCGCCTCGCCCGAATCGAGCTCGGAGAATACGCCGGCCCGGAGATCGTCCAGGTAGGTCGCCAACGGATAGGCATCGGCATCGAACACCTCCGACTCGCTCATCCGCTGCATGCGCCCCGGATAGAGCATGCGGTTGAGCACCGAGACCTGCCGCGAGCGCACGCGCTCGAGGGCACCGGCGTGCTCGATGCGGCGCAGGATCTCCTTGTCGGCCAGCC
>CAYSHI010000298.1:0-5498 GCA_964430745.1 uncultured Acidobacteriota bacterium
CAAACAACTGGGGTGAGGTGGCCAAGCTCACCGCTTCGGACGCCGGCGGGTTCGACATGTTCGGCGACTTCGTCGCGATCTCGGGCGATACGGTGATCATCGGTGCACCGCTCGAGAACGGGGGCCCGGGCGACCCGCTCCCGCACGCCGGAGCGGCCTACATCTTCGAGCGCGATCAAGGGGGGGCAAACAACTGGGGAGAAGTGACCAAGCTCACCGCCTCGGACGCACAGGCAAGCGACTACTTCGGCGGGTCCGTGGGGATATCGAGCGATTCGGCGATCGTCGGCGCTTCCTACGAAGACGGCGGCCCGGGCGACCCGCTACCCGGATCCGGGGCGGCGTACGTCTTCGAGCGCAATCAGGGTGGCGCTGATAACTGGGAAGAAGCCAGAAAGCTAGCCGCCTCCGACGCCCAGGTAGGCGATCTGTTCGGCTTTTCAGTGGCGGTCGATGACGATACCGCGTTCGTTGGTGCCTCCGGAGAGGACGGTGGCCCGGGGAGCCCGAATCCCGCGGCCGGGGCAGCTTATGTCTTCGACCGCACGGCCTGGGCCTACGTGTTGGAGGGCTTCGGGGGCGTGCACGCCGCCGGGCTCGGCGTCGTCTCGATCGCGCCTGCGACGCCGTATTTCGGCTTCGACATCGCGCGGGACATGGAGCTCTTGGTCGACGGGGCCTACGTGATGGACGGCATCGGCGGCCTGCATCCGGCCGGCGGTGCCTCGTCCATGTCCCCCGGACCGCCATACCGCGGCTACGACATCATGCGGGATTTCGAGCTGGCCGCCGGAGGCGGTGGATACGCGCTCGACGGCCACGGCAGCGTTCATGCGCTGGGTGGCGCACCCGTCCTCAGCCCGCCATCAACCTTCTTCGGTTGGGACGTGGCCCGGGATCTGGAGCTCGGCGCGGTGGGCTACTACGTGCTCGACCGTGTCGGTAACCTCTACACCGGGGCCGGGGCCGGGGCGATCACACCCGGGCCGCGGAACTTCGGCTTCGACATTGCTCGCGACCTGGAGCTAGAACCCGGTGGAGGAGCGTACGTTCTGGACGGGTTTGGCGGCGTCCATGCCGCCGGCGGCGCGCCGGTTCTCACGCCGGGAACACCCTACTTCGGGTTCGACATAGCTCGAGACCTGGAACTCGGATACCGCGGCGGACATTACGTATTGGACGGCCTCGGAGGCTTGCACACCGGAGGCGGAGCGATGCCGATCTCTCCGGCACCGCCGTATTTCGGCTTCAACATTGCCCGCGACTTGGAGATTCGCTGAATCCCTCAGGACGGCGGCATTCCGGCCACCTGCCGGCTTCGAGATTGGTGCGTCATGAAGAGCCCCCGACCTTGACGCCCGGTCCGCACGAGATCAACCTTTCGACGACCTCAGCTCAAGGACCCGTGACACCGACCGATGCCCCTCGTCATCTTCGAATACAGGCTCCGCAAGAAGCGAAAGGCCGAGGTGTCGGGCGACACATACGATGTCGCCCTGGTCGGCCGGGAGCCCGGCCAGAGTCCGGAGGAACTGGAGGTCCACCGAGGCGTGACGCTCGGGCCGCTCCGTCAGTTCCGGGTGAGCATGTCGGTGGCCAAGATGAACGCGACTTCGGTGCGTCTACAGGTTGCCCGCAGCAGCCTTCCGGAGTCGTCGATCGTCATTCCGTACCGCCGTCTCAAGTACAAGCCCGGGCAATCTCCTCAGCAGATCTCCTTCGGCACCTTCAACCTCGCGGACCCGATGTGGCGGGTCACGGGGCGCGTCATCCGGGCGCCCGGCGATACGGAGCCGCTCGATTCGACGAGCATCGCGCTGCGCGTGGCTTCGGGAATCGGCGCGGAGACTCCCGCCGCGGTCAACGTCAACGCACAGGGACGGTTCCGCTTCGCCGGGCGGCGGCTGCTGCTGAACCCCGGCAAGGAGACGGAGCTGCGGATGGTGGTCTCCCGAGATACGGGAGAGGAGCTCGCTCGCTACTACCGGATCGTCGACCCGGGCACGGTGGGCGGCTGCCGCATACGGTTGGGGCTGCCTCTTCTCGACGTGTGGCGCGAGTTCGTCGCCACGCACCCCCGGCTCGCGTCGCGACTCGAGGTTCTTCGCTACGAGCCCAAGCCCGCGCATCGCGGAGACGACTCCTGGTACACGGCCCGTCGCTTTCGCACCCTCGGCATCGCCCAGGTCGGCGAAGGTTGGGTGGGCAAGGCGAAGATCGGTCCGGTGGGTGATCCCGACTGGGTGTGGGACGTTGCCCTCGACCCTGTTTACGACTCCCCGGACGGCTGGCAGCTTCCCAACGAAAAGAATCGCCGCAAGCACGGCCACGGCCGCAACCACGGCATCCACGTCGAGGCCTGCAAGTCGTTGTCGCGCGAGCGATTACCCGACGGCCTGGTGGCCGACGCGGCGACCGTTCCGGTCGATTCGCGCGTCTGGATGCTCGGCACCCACGTGTTCGACGACGCCTGGGACTTCGGTCTGCCCAACCACGAGCACAACGAGCTTCATCCGCTGTACGTCATGCAGCTTTGCATGGGCGGCTGGTTTCACTTTGCCGTGGCCGAGTCCCTCGCCGTGGTTGCCAACGTGCGCGAGGCGATGGGACTGGCACCGGGCGACGATCCACCCGCGCAAACCGACGGTTGGCCGCGAGCATCGACGAACGGCGCCGCATATCGGCAGGCTTACTTGCGCCTGAATCCGCCGGCATCGCTTTCGGCGCTGTTCGCCTCGTATCAACTGGTGATCGACTTCTACCTGGCGGGCGGGATGGAAGAAAAGCTGCAGCGCTTCTTCGCCGACGCGGCGATCCGTTACGCGGCGCACGGCATCGACTTCGGCGGGTCCATGAACGCGACCGAAGCGGCGGCCCACCGCAAACACGTCCGGGCGCGGCTCGCGTCTCCTTTTCCCAAGCTATTGCGCGACGACCTGTACCAGAGGCTTGCCGAGCTTTACGACTTCCTGCACGGACCGCCGTCACACGCGCCCAGTCCGGTGTCGGGCCTCGCGCCCACCAGCTATCTGCGCTGCGTATTCGCGATCGAGTCGCTTTGGGCCTGGGACGGCAGCTCGGGCGTCGTCGGCGAGAGCAATCCACGGGCCAGCCTCAATCGCGCCGGCTCGCGACGACCGGACAAGCTCCGTCTCGAACTGGGGCGGTTGTACCGGGACTTGTTCGATAGCACCGACAAGCCGGAGTCTCGTGCCACCCTGTTTGCCGATGCCGTCGAGCACTACCGCCGGTGGCAAGTGCCTCGAACCTCCCGGCCGTCGGAAGACTGGGATCGTGCGCGGCTCCTCGCCTGGGGCGCGGACGCGACGCCAGCGCAGCTCACCGGCGAGATGCGGGCTCGCGCCGCGTCTTTCTGGGAAGCGCTGACGCCTCACGCGAGGGTCTGAGCTCACCGGAGGCGCCTCGGCAACGTTGATCTCGCGGCGCCGGCCCCCCCCCCCCCCCCGGCGGAGCCGCTGAGCCGGCCGGCACCGCGCCGAGGCCCTACGCCCGGGTCGGCGCCGCAGCATCGCCCCCGTCGCCTATCCACAACCGACCGGATAGAGTTTCGACTCCCACTACGTGATCGGTCCCGGAGGAGCCATGTGCCGAAACATCCGACCGCTGTTCAACTTCGATCCTCCGGCAACGGAGGATGAGATCCGCGCCTCGTCGCTCCAGTTCGTGCGCAAGGTGAGCGGGTTTGCCAAACCGTCGAAGGCCAACGAAGCGATCTTCGAGCGCGCCGTGGACGACGTGGCCGGCATCGTTCGTGGGCTGATGAGCGCGTTGACCACGACCGCGCCCGTCAAGGATCGAGAGGTCGAGGCGGCCAAGGCGCGAGCTCGCGCTCAGAAGAGGTTCGCCGCGGCGGGCTGATCGAAGCGTCCCGTCACTCCGCTCGCAGAGCCACCAGCGGGTCGACACGGGTGGCCCGCAGCGCCGGCAAGAAGCTGGCGAGCGCCGCCGCCAGTGCCAACACCAGCGAGGCGACCGCGTAGGACACGAAGTCGGTCGATGTCACGCCGTACAGCAGCGCACCCATCAGTCGCGTCAGCGCCAGCCCGCCCACCAGGCCGGCCAGCAGCCCTACAGCGGTGAGCACCATCCCCTGACGCACTACCAGCGACAGCACGTCGGCGGCCTGCGCGCCGAGGGCCATGCGAATGCCGATCTCGCGGGTCGCCTGGCTCACCGAATACGCGATGACCGCGTACAAGCCGATCGCGGCGAGCACCAGCGCGAGCACCGCGAAACCGGTAACGACGGTGGCTCCCAAACGCGCCGGCAGGAAGGCCATGCCCAGCGCCGTCGTCATCGTCTGCAGGTCCGAGACCGGCAGCGTCGGGTCCATCGCCAACACCTCGCGACGAACTGCCTCCAACACCGGGCCCGGGTCTCCCGCGGCGCGCGCGTGGATGAAGAAGGCCCCGGAGTAGCGCGCATACATGGAGCGGTAGAAGTAGGGCTTGGGGTCCTCGCCGATGCTGAAATACTTGCCGTTCTGCACGATGCCGACGACGGTGTGGTCCATTCCGTTGGTGCGCACCTGCTTGCCGATGGGATCCTCGCCGGGCCAGAAGCGCTCCGCAAAGGTCTGGTTGACGATCATCGCGGGGTCCGCGTCCGCGTCATCCGCCTCGGTGAAGGCCCGCCCCTGCAGCACGGCGATGTCCATCGCCACGAAGTAACCCGCGTCGACGACGTTGCGCTCGACGATGGGATTGACAGAATCCTCGGGCACCTCGTAACCCTCCGGCAAAACGCCGCTCGAGTTGCTCATCAGGTTGAGCGGAATGACGTCGCCGAAGCCCACCGCGCTGACTCCCGGCACCGCGGCGAGCCGCTCACGCAACTCGCGCTGGAACTGTCGCCCGGCGTCGGCGTCGTAGCCCTGCAGGTCGAGATCGACGGAAGCGATGGCGAGGTTTTCGGGGTCGAAGCCGAGGTCGACGTCGGCCACGTTTTGCAGGCTGCGGATCGCCAGCGCGGCGCCGATCAGCAAGACGAGCGACAACGCCACCTGGCACACGACCAACGCGCGCCGCGCGAACGAGGACTTGCTGCCGCCGTGCGACGCCCCTTCCTTGACCGTCGCGGCGAGATCCTGACCGCTCGTCTGCAGCGTCGGCGCCAGGCCGAAAACGGCGCCGGTGATGACCGTTGCGATGAACGTGAAAGCCAGCACCTTTGCATCCATGCTGATCGTCCAATCCATCGGCAGGTCGGTGGGCGGCTCGAACGTGCTCACCAGGCGAATGAGCCAGAAAGCGAGCAACAGACCGACACCTCCCGCCACCAGCGCCAGCATCAGGCTCTCGGTCAACAACTGACGGACGAGGCGGAAGCGGCTGGCGCCGAGCGACAGGCGGATGCCGATCTCGCGGCTGCGGGCCGCCGAGCGTGCCAGCACCAGGCCCGCCACGTTGGCGCAGGCGAGCAGCAGGATGAGCCCGACGACGCCGAACATCACGGCGATGAAGCCGACGAAGCCCCCA
>CAYSHI010000299.1:0-3822 GCA_964430745.1 uncultured Acidobacteriota bacterium
GACCCCACCGCCGGCCTCGATCCCGTCGTCCGCCAGGAGTTTCTCGAAGCGATGATCGCCAACGTCCAGGCCGAGGGCGGCACGGTGTTCTTCTCCACTCACCTGCTCCACGAGATGGAACGCGTCGCCGACGACCTCGCGATGATCCACAACGGCAAGCTGCGCCTGCGCAGCTCACTCGAGGACATCAAGCACGACTTCAAGAAGCTGCGGGTCGTCTATCCCAACGTCGTGCCCGAGATCTTCCCCTTCAACGGCATCGTGCGCGCCGAAGCCAACCATCACCAGGCGCTGCTGACCGTGTCGAAGTACGACCCGTCGATGGACGATGCCCTGATGAGCAACGGCGCCGAGTCAGTCGAGGTGCTGGATCTGTCGCTCGAGGAGATCTTCGTCGAGACGGTGAAGGGAGACCGGGTGGCGGGCGCGGTGCCGGGCAACGGCGGAGACGCTTGACGATGACTGCGCCCGACCGCTCTCCGAGTCCATCGGCGGCGCCATGTTGAAGGCGCTGCTGTGGAAGGAGTGGCGTGAGCAGCGGGCCATCACCGCCGCTGGGCTCGGCCTAGCCCTGCTCACGCCCGCGCTACTGACCGCGTGGGCGGTGGGAAGCGCCGGCGCGAGAGACTTGTGGGTGGCGGCGGAGCTTTCCGCGTTTGTCAGCGCCGCCATCGTCTGGCCTCTTCTCGCCGCCATCGTCGGCGCCACCACGGGAGGCGATGAGCTTTCTCGCGGCACACTGCGGTTTCTCATGTCGCGGCCGGTGTCGCGCGAACGGATCTGGCTCACAAAGACGCTCACGGGGGCGTTGTCGCTGGCCGCTGTTGTCGGTTTCTCGTTCGCCGTATCTGCGTCCTTCAGTTCCTTCGCCGGCAACGAAAAGCTCCTCTTTCCGTTCACCACCGGGCTCCCGGGCTTTGCGGCAATCCCGAATTCCGTGCTTCGTGTCTACCTGGCGGGAGCGGTCGTCCTCGTCTACGTGGCGGCGGTCTTCTTCGCCGCCTTCGTGGCACGACCCATGGCATCCGCGATGCTGGGTTTGGCCGCCGCCGTCGGGCTGTGCGGCATGATCTTGACGATCCAGCGGGCGCTGGCGTATCAGCCGTGGGACCTGGGTGGCTCGGAGCCCTTCGCCTTTGCCGCGCTCGCCGCGGCCTCAGGCGTGGTCCTCGCCGCGGGTTTGCTGCTGTACCGAATCAGCAATGCAGGCACCTCGGAGAGATCGCGGCGAGCCGGCGGGGTCATCGGTGTCGCCGTCCTGGCCGCCGTCGCCGGCAGCACGGCCCTGGTCGGCGCGGCGACGACGCGCATCGACCCGCGTCGCAGCTCCCTTCAGTTCCTTGCGTCAGTTCCCGGCGCGGACGAGGCGGTGGTGACGGCGGATGGAGGGGACTGGGTGGGGTCCCAGTACTTCGTTCTCGATGCCGATGGCTCCTTTCAGCCTCTCACGCCGCGCATGTCGGGGCGCGGCGCGCTTTCGCCCGATGGTCGCTTCTTCGCCTACGTGACCGGCATCGGTACCGCCGGCCTGCGCGGCGCGGGGTGTGGCATACGGATGGTCGGACTCGATGGCAGAGGGGACCGCGAGCTGGCCCGGTTCCCGGGGATCGGTGGCAGTTCCGGGGGTTGCCGACCCCGGGACATGCGCCTGGCCGGAATGGAGTTCTCGCCGGACGAGTCGCGGCTCGCCCTGGTAGTGGACGGCTCGTTGTTCGTTATCGACACCGACGGCGGCACTCCGCCGCGCCGCGTCACGACCGAGGGTGTTACGCACGATGCTGCCCCCACCTCCGACGCGGAGGCGCGGGCGCGCCGAGCGTGGGACGTGCGGGGCGTGGTGGGGTGGTCGTCCGACGGCAGCAGAATCGTGATGCGGGGGCCGACTTTTGTGGCCACGATCGAGGCCGACTCTGGCGCCGTGGTGCGGCGCATCGACGTCCCGCAAGGCGACTTCCTGGGCACCCTGCCGAGTCGTGGCGCCCAGGTTCTGCTCTCGCATCGACGCCGGATGGGACTCACGGACGACGGCAACCTGGTGTACGAGCGGCAGGTCTCGGTGTTCGATGCCGATTCGGGCGAAATGACTGACGTCGTTTCGGTACAGAGCGACACGTGGCTCGGGGCCTGGGGCACGATCGACGAAGTGATCTACCTGGTCGGACCGGACGATGAGCCCGAAGAGGAGCGCGAGCGCTTCCGCGTGTTGCACCGCTTCGACTCTGCAACCGGCACCGACCAGGAAGTCGCGCGTTTCGCCGACTCGGCCTTCGTCTACATGTCCCCGGACGAGGGCGTGTTCCTCGTGGCGAGCTGGGAGGCGTCGATACGCAGGGAGAACAACGTCTGGCACGTCACCGTTTTCGGCAAGGGCGCGCCGCAGAGCTTCGACCTGCCCCGTGGCTGGAGAATCGACGGATGGATGGGCGCCCACCATCTCGCCGTGAGCCGCGAGTTACATCGTCGACCGCGTGGCGAGCGCGTGTACGAGGTCGCCATCGCCGACCTGGACGGAAGCCTGGTTACGGTGGCTCGGAGGGAGTATTGACGCCATGCTGAGAGCCCTGCTGTGGAAGGAATGGCGCACGCAACGCTCACTGGTGCTCGGAGCGTTGGCCCTGGCCGCCGTGCTGCCGGCATTCCTGATGGCCGGCGCGATGGCCGGCTCGGGAAACCCCCGCATGCACGAGATGGCAGCGGCGCTGATACCGCTGTACGCCCTGCTGGTCTGGCCACTGTTTGCAGCCGCGACAGCCGGAACGGCGTTCGCCGGCGACATGGGCGACGGCAGCATGAAGTTCCTACTCTCGAGGCCGGTGTCCCGCTCCCGCGTGTGGCTGGTCAAGGTGGGTGTGGCGCTGGCGGCATTCGCGTTCGTTATCGCGGGCACGACGCTCCTGGCCATTGGGTTCATCTGGTTGAGCGCCGCTGACAACACCGTCTTTCGGAACACGATACGCCGGGATTTCGCCGACAGCTTCGAGCTCGAGTTGTTGTTTCTCGCGGCTCTGTTCCTCTTTCTGTTCGGCTGCGCAGTCTATTGCTCGACGTTCGTGAAGAGGCCGCTGGTCGCGGCCCTGGGTGGCTTGCTCGTGGCCGGCGTCATGGCCGGCGTTATAGGGTTCGTTTGGTTCGCGCTGACGTTTCGATCTCCACTGTTGGGACAGATGATGCTCGTCGTCGGCGCCTACACCGGCGTGCCGCTGGCCACCGTGTGTATCTACGGCGCCTCCTTCTGGGCATTCCGGAGGGGCGACATCTTCAGCGGCGCCGCGCGCCGACGCGCCTGGAGGCCGCTTCTGGCGATCACGGCTGTCGTGCTGCTCATCAGCTCGGTGCCGGCGGCGTACATCGGCATGCGGGAGATGGCGTCGATGGCGGCCTACAGGACCGGAAATCTGGGCGTTGCCGGAGATGGCGTTCTGGTCCCTGAGCTGAGTCCAGGCGGCTTCACCACGGCGCTCGTCCTACGTCCTCTCAGCGGCGGTGATTCATCCGTCGTCGCTGCCCAGAACGCCACGAATCCAGCGCTTTCGCCGGATGGCGAATGGGTCGTTTACGCTGCCTACCGAAGCTATCTCGCCGGCCTGCTTACGAATCCGCACCTGCGCGCTGTGCGCATCGACGGGACCGACGACCATGTCATCTCCGGGCCGCTGCCAGGCTGGGCCTGGGGGGGGTGGTCCGGGAGCGTACTCGTGGCGCCGGACAACGACCACGTTGCGTTCGTGGGCTTCGGTGATGCCTTGCTGACGTCGATATCGGGCGGGCCGTCGAGCTCCGTCGAGCTGGTCATGACCGAGGACAACGACACCGGTCGGGCGA
>CAYSHI010000300.1:0-16340 GCA_964430745.1 uncultured Acidobacteriota bacterium
ACCGAGCGTCCGCCCCATTCGTGATCAATACCTCCGGATCCTCGCCGATCCGCTGCACCATGATGTCGGCGTTCCGCCATTCGAACCTGGCCTTCAGCACCGAGTAGAGAAACGCGTTCCCGCCGGGCAGTAGGTGCGGCAGGGCATGGTGGAGTTCGGTCTTCGGGTCTCGAGTGGTGATCTGCTCGGGGGAGCCGCTCGTGGCCGATACCCGGAAGATCCCCTCCTCAGGCCTCGTGAACGCAATCCAGTCTCCCCTCCAGCTCATGCCATAGTCCAAGGACCAGGCCGCATCGGCCACAGTCCGCGGGGTGCCTCCCTCGATCGGGACGACCCGAACCTCTCCCTCGGCAAAGAAACCGACGGACTCTCCTTCCGGTGACA
Source organism: uncultured Acidobacteriota bacterium (assembly GCA_964430745.1). Lineage (GTDB taxonomy): Bacteria > Acidobacteriota > UBA890 > UBA890 > UBA890 > CBDCGW01. The sequence goes on from CAYSHI010000300.1 coordinate 385, forward strand.
AGATCGGACTGGCGCCACCGTCGGTTCCTTCGATCGGAACTACCCGCGGGTCACCGAGCCGGCGCAGATAGAGCCGTCGAGTTTGCCCATCGGTGGCGGCGAATACGACCGACCTACCGTCGGGTGCAAGGGCGAACGCCGTCCTGCTTGGACGGTTCCCGCCGATTCTCGCCTCGTGGGAAACCCCTCCCGAGAGATAGGTGCCGGGCGGGAGGAGGAGGTCCGTGTAGGTCACCGGCGTTGGGCGCAGCAGGATCCAGACAGCGACGCTCGTGACAAGGGCGCCAAGCGTGACGCCCGCCACACCCCAGGCGAATACCCGCCGCCAGAGGGGGGGACGTGGAGCGGCCGCCACATCGCCAGGCAGCATCGGCATCGGCCCGGTCCGTGTCGTCTCGATCTCGACCCAAGCGTCGCCGATGTCGCGCAAGCGAAGTCTGGAGTCCTTTTGCAGGCAGCGATGCAGTAGTGATCGCACGGGCACCGGCGTCGAGGCCGGCAGCAGACCCCAATCCGGATCAACCTCGAGGATCGCCGCCAGCGTGTCGGCCATGGTCTGGCGATCGAAGGCCCGCCTACCCGCGAGCGTTTCGTAAAGGACGCAGCCGAACGCGAAGATGTCGGTACGCTTGTCGAGCGGATTGCCGCGCACCTGCTCGGGGCTCATGTACGGCGCGGTGCCGAGGATCACGCCGGTCTGGGTGCCGACGACCGTGGGGTCGGCGGCGCCACTGACGTCGACGCCGGAAGTTACCGGCTCCACCGTCTTCGCCAACCCGAAGTCGAGAACCTTCGCCCTCCCCTCGGGCGTGATCAGCACGTTGGCCGGCTTCAAATCGCGGTGAATGATGCCCTGCTCGTGAGCGGCTTCCAGCCCCTCGGCGATCTGGCGACAGATGTCGAGGGCTTCGTCGACCGGCAGGCGTCCCGCCGCCAGCTTCTGGTCGAGCGACTCGCCTTTCACCAGCTCCATCACGAGGAAGCGCGTGCCGTCTGCCTCCTCGAAGCCGTGAATGGTGGCGACGTTCGGATGGTTGAGCGCCGCCAGCAGGTGGGCTTCGCGTTTCAGGCGGGCCAGACGGTCGCGATCGTCGGCGAGATCCTCAGGCAGGACCTTGATCGCGACGTCGCGTCCGAGCGACCGATCGCGAGCTCGATAGACGTCGCCCATGCCGCCGGAGCCGAGCGGATCGAGGATTTCGTAGTGCCCCAGCGAACGACCCACCATGGGGCTTCCTGACTCGAATGGGAACCAACGTATTCAGGCTCCCACTCTATCGGCGGCCACGAGCGCGTTCAACGCCCCGAGCGCCAGGAGGGCCCAGGAGGCGACAAGGCTGGGTCGCCGAGGTGCCCGAACTTGCCTCCTTGAGGGTGCGGATTCTATAATAATCACTGCATTCTAGAACCTCGAATCAAGCATATGGCACTCAGTATCAAGAACGACAAAGCCGATCGCCTCGCCCGGGAGCTCGCTAACCTCACCGGAGAAGGACTCACCGAGGCGGTGATCAAGGCACTCGAGGAGCGGCTGCTGCGCGAGAGCGGCCGGGCTTATCCGGTGCCCGTGAGCGAGGAGCTGGCGGTGATCCGCGAGCGTTGCTCCCGCTTGCCCATCCTCGACGACCGCTCTCCTGAAGCCATCGTCGGGTACGACGAAGACGGGACTCTCGGCTGATGGTGCTCGACACCAGTGCCGTTCTCGCCGTCCTCTTCGACGAGCCGGCGGCCCCGTCGATCGAGGCGGCGATCGAAGCCGACGCGATCCGCCTGATGGCGGCGCCGTCCGCGCTCGAGGCGGCCGTCGTGGTCGAGGTCCGATACGGCGAGGCCGGCGGCCGCGAGCTCGACTTGCTGCTGCACAAAGCCGGCGTGGAAATCGTGGCGTTCGATCGCGAGCAGATGGAGCTCGCTCGCCACGCGTATCGTCGCTTCGGCAAGGGCCGTCACCAGGCCGCGCTCAACTTCGGCGACTGCTTCGCCTACGCGCTTTCGCAGCGCAGTGGCGAGCCCCTGCTGTTTGTAGGCGACGACTTCGGCAAGACGGATATCGTTGTCGTCGAGCTCTGATCCGAGGCGGCAGCTACTGACCGGCCCCCGGCGCGGGCCTGTTGTTCCACATGTACTGCGTGATCTTCCAGGACCCGTCCGACTGTCTTCGCGAGATCACGATGTAGCTGCCGTGATACACGCCGCTGTCGCCGCCTTCCCGCGGTGTCTGCGTGAGCCTGAACGTCCCCTGGTCGAAGGCAACGTCGCCCATCAACTCGACCTGCTCCGAAGACGTCACGAACTCACTCGCAAACCGACCGATGGTCTCTTCTGCCGTGGCCCGAATCGCTGCCCTGCCTACCAAAACCGAATTGCCGTTTCGGAGGATTTGGGCGCCGTCGGAAAACAGGTCAGCGTGGCCGTCCACGTCACCGTTTGTGAACGTAGCTTCGTAACCGTCGCGGAGCCCATCGACGGCCGCCCTGTCGGCTGCCGTCGTATCGGGTCGTTCGACCACGGGGCGGGGGTCGCCACCCTGCGACGTCCACAAGAAGGCGACGAGCCCCCCGAGCACGAGCAAGCCGCCAAGCACCACCGCTACCAGGTGTCGCATGAAATAGCCTCCCTTGGTCGTTCGCCGAGGGTCCTGCAGACCACAGCCCGGTCCGCTACCGGCGAAGATGCGGGATCAGACTATTGGAAGTCGAGAGGAGCGATCAACGGGCAGGCGACGCAGCAAGCCGACGCCCTCCATCAAGCGCGCCACCAGCGAAGCATTGACGATGTACCCGACCCTGTGCAGAATCCCCCCTTCCGGTTGGGGGCCGGCAAAATACGGAGTACCCCGTCGCAATGCCTTCATTACGGATACGCACCGTTCAGGCCCCCGACCTTTCGCTGCGGCAATCCTCGGTTTCCGAAGCCGTAGGCGGGTAGCCATGGGCGCCGATCTATCACCCGAGGATGTCGCCGATGGGCGGTTCGACTGGGCCGACTGGGATGCCCTGATCCGCGCCAACGGCATCACCCTCGACCGGCCGCGCGGCTCGCCGCACCCCCGCTTTCCCGACATCATCTACCCGTTGGACTACGGCTACGTCAACGACACGCGCGGCGCCGACGGCGACGAGGTTGATGTGTTCGTCGGCAGCGCCCGCAACGGCCTCGTCGCGCTCCTGGTAACGAGCGACTTCCGCAAGGGCGATCACGAGGTCAAGCTGCTGTACGACTGCACGCCGGAGGAGATCTATCTGGCGAACGGATTCATCAACTTCGACCGCACGTTGATGGAGGGCACGCTTATCATGCGTCGCCCCATGCACGAGCTCCGGTAGGCGGGTACGTCGGGGCCGTCCTATCCCTCGAGACCGGTGTCTCTTGGGGTCATTGGCGGCTTGGTCACCACCAGCGCGACACCGATCAGCACGACGACCATGGCCCCCAGAGTCCGGGCGCCCAGCGCCTAATCAGGTACGGGAGCGAGGACACCGCCCATGGCGTGAATGCTTCCGCGGTGATCTGCGCCGGCTCTCGCAGGACGACGGCTGCGATCGCCACGGTCAGGCCGCCACTGATCAACTGTGCCGCCGTGGTCATGCCCCCCGACGCCGGCAACACGAGCGCCGACAGGCCCGACGGTACCAGCGTCATCGCCCGCGTCATCGTCGCCTGGCCGCCAAGAAACAGCAGCGTCCCGCCGATCCAGGCCGACCGCCACTGCAACCGCGTCGGCATCCCGGCTTTTCGATAGTAGACGGCGAACAAGATCGCGCCGGCGACAAGTGCGCGCACCGCGGTGATCGTCAGAGGTGGCAGCGTTTCTACTGCGTAGCGTGTCGCCAGGAACGTCGAGCCCCAGCCGAAATACACCGCCGCGAGCGCGGCAGCGAGTCGGAGCTTGTGGACGGGAGTCGCCGTGGGGGCAGTCAACGATGGCTACTTCGCAGCTCTCAGCGCCCGATCAGACCGCGGTAGACGCCCTCGATATTGAGCTCGAAATGCTCGTCGTAGCGAACCCAGTCCGCATACTGCGGCAGCTCCAGTGATGCCTGGATTTGCTCGAGGCTCTCGCCCTGATCGATCCGTTCCTGCACGGCTTCGACGAGGGCGTTCATGTACTCGATGTATTCGTCGACGTGCTCCTTGGTGCCCGCCGGGCCGTGCCCGGGAGCGAGAATCTCGAAGTCGAGCGCCGCCAGGTACTCGAGCGCCGCCGTCCAGCTCAGCGGTTCGCCGCCGGCCATGTTTCGCCACGGCACGGTGCGAACGGCCACGGCATCGACCATAAACGCGACGCCGCGCCCGGGAACATGGACGATCAGGTTGCTCTCGGTCTCCGAGGGGCCGGGATAGAGCAGTCGGACCTCGACCCCGCCCATCACCAGCGCCGCGTCGCCATTGAGGACGATGTCCACCGAGCGGATCCCGTCGTCGGCATCGACGAAGGGCACCGCGGCGTGATGGGCGATGACCGTGGCGTCGTCCGGAAAGGCCTCGCCACCGGAAACATGGTCGCCATGATGGTGGCTGTAGACGAGGTATTTGATCGGGGCGGAGGTGATCTTGCGGATCTCCTCCACGTAGCGGCCGGCCGCCTCGGCGGACTGCGGATCGGTGGCCAGAACGCCGTCGTCCGTAACGACAAACAGCGAGCGATGCGTGTTGTAGGTATAGAGGTAGACGCCGTCGGCGAGCTCATCGACGCTGACGGTCGGCACCTGGGCGAGAGCTGCCGTCGGCAGTAACGCCGCAAGCAGCAAGATCGACACGTTGGTTGCCAGCTTCTTCATGAGGGCTCCGTATGCGTTGTCTGTATCCACTGTTGTGACCTAGTGTCCTGTCCCAGGACACTAAACCCAGGGGTCGGAAACCAATCGGCGCCTTACCTTGGTGACGAACACGTCGAGCAACGAACGCCGACCCGTTCCCGGGAGTCGTCGGAGGAAATCATGTTTCCGGCGCACGATGCGGAACGGGTCGTCGCCTGCCCGGTTGGCGTCGCGGTCGTCGCGTCGCGTCCAGAAGATCGATTCGAAGCCTGCCTCCCACGCGAGATCGGGCATGGCCTCACTGCCCGCACCATACGGCAGGCAAAGGTGGAAGCGATCGAGCCCCAGGCGCTCCGTAAGCAGCGCGCGCGAAGCACGCAGATCATCGAGTACAGGCTCTCGCGCCGGTGAATCGGCCCCATCGATGATGAGCGTGTCGGTGGCAAAAAGGGGCTTCGACGGCCGGCCCCGCCGGCCGTCGACGGCGCGGACGAGGGCCTCGCCGGCGCGCGCATCGTAGGGCACCGGGACATCGTAGAGGCGATCGTAATCAGCGATCCTTACCGGGGCACTTTCGGCACGCGCAACGTGCACCGGGTTGTGCCGATGGCCGTGCGAGCCGATTTCCACGCGGCCGCTGAGGTGCAACGCACGAAGATCGTCCCACCCGAGCAGCGTGTACAAATCACGCCGCTCGCCGGACGGCGTCACGACCCCCTCCGGCGTGAGGCCGGTGATGGCGAACACGCTGGCCTTGACGTCGTAGCGCTCGAAGAGCGGCAACCCGATCGTCTTGAGGCTGAGCAGTCCGTCGTCGAACGTCAGAGCGACCGGCTTCGGCGGAGCCTCGGCGCGACCGCAGAGAACATCAACGAACTCGCTGGCGAGCAGCGTTCGGTATCCGTTGGCGGCAAGGAAAGCGAGGTCCTTCTCGAGGCCGTCGGCCGGGGCATTGTGGTAGCAGAATACGGGGATTTCCATGGCTGCCGGAGAGGGTAGCAGGCCCGGCTCATCGCACTTCTCGCGGGGCCTGCTAGCATGATGCCCGAAGCACCTCCGCGTCGATTTTTCCAACGTCTCCGCCGGCAGGCACCGCCATGGACGTCCTCGGCTCCATCCAACACACGATGACACGCTGGGCGCGCCGGCTCATGCGCGATAACCGCAGGTTCGTGCGCGGCTACTTCGAGCATGTCTACCGGCAGGAGGATCCGTACGAGATCGCCGCCGACCCCGAGGAGCAGAAGAAGCGCGCCGAAACGATGGAGGCAATCGAAGGCCTTCGATTCCGCAGCGTGCTCGAGATCGGCGGCGGCGAAGGCCTGCTTGCCGAGCAGATCGCCGAAAAGACCGACAAGCTGTTGATGGTCGACCTCTCGGAGCGCGCGCTCGAACGGGCCGGCCAGCGACTCGAAGGCAAGGACAACGTGCGCACCCAGCGCCTCGATATCGTGGCCGAGCCGCTGCCCGGCACCTTCGACCTCATCGTCTGCTCCGAGGTGCTCGTCTACGTGCAATTGCACGAGCTCGACGAGGTGCGCGACAAGATCCTCGCCGCGCTCGAGCCCGGCGGTCACCTCCTGCTGGTGCACTCCCGTTCGATTCACGACGATACGGCGGGGCTCGAGTTCAAGGACTTCGGCGCCAAGACGGTTCACGAGGGGTTCATGGAGGGCCGCGGGCTGCAGACGAGGGCCGACGAGACCTACGACATGTACCGGATAACTCTGCTGCAACGGCAAGATGCCTCCTGACACGCCGCCGCCGTACACCATCGCCGTTTTGAACTTCAACGGCATGAAGGTGCTGCAACCCACCCTCGAAGCGCTGCTGAAGATTCCCGACGAGGGGCTGCACATCATGGTGCTCGACAACGGCTCCACGGACGGCTCACGCGAGTGGATCGCCGACCGCTATCCCCAGCTCGAGCTGCACCACACAGCCGACGACGGCAACCTGCCGCGCGTACGTAACTACGCGCTCGCCAACGCGCCGACCCGTTACATGATGCTGTGCGACAACGACCTCGTCCTCGAGCCCGACTGCCCGGCGAAGCTGTTGGAGGCAATGGTGACGGGCGACGACGTCCTCGCCTGCTCTCCCCGCATGGTGTACATCGAGACGCCGGAGTTGATTCACAACGATGTCGGCCGCGTGCACTACCTGGCGGTTTCCGGGCACAGCGATCGCGGGCGGACCGTGCAGGACGTGCCCCCCAGCGACACGCCTCATCCCACGGTGCCCGGCGGCATCGCGATGATCGACCGTGAGCTCGCCCGCCGGATCGGCGACTTCGACGATGTGTATCCGTTCGGCTGGGGATGCGATGCCGAGTTCTATATCCGCGGCGACGTCGCCGGACTGCATTCGTTGAACCGGTCGAGCGCCCTGAGCTACCACCCCACGCCGGCGCACGGTTTCGCCCGTGCCGAGGGCCAGATTCACAATCGCTATCGCTTCATCCTGACGATGTATGCGGGGCGGACCCTGGTGCTGCTCGCCCCCGCCCTGCTCCTCTTCGAGCTCGCCCTGACGGGGCTCTTCCTCCTCAAGGGACTCACGGGTGCGCAGCTCCGATCGATCGGCAAGATCTGGCGCGGCCGCTCCGAGCTGATGTCAACGCGGCGCCGCATTCAGGCGAGCCGGCGCGCCTCGGATACGAGCTACCTCGACGCCAGCGGCCTGTCCGGTGGGGGCCCACTGGCGTCGAGAGGGTCACGACTCGTCGGGGGTGCGGTGGACGCCCTGTTGCGCGGCTACTGGGCGATCGTCAGCCCGCTGCTCTGATCGCGCGCCGCTACCGTCGCGGCGACACTCGCATCGGCGAGCCGTCGTGCGGCGAGCGGCCCTCGACGAAACGCGACAGGCCGGCCTGCAGCCGACGCATGATGCGCCAATCGCCCGTGAGCACGCCGGACACGCGGCTGGAGGCGAGCTGGTGATCGGAGCGCAGCTCCCACCCCACCTTGTGCCCGGGGATCATCCGGAACAGCGCGTTGCGGCCCGCGATGACGTTCTCGTAGTCGAACGAGAACCTCACGAACAACACCGGCGGATGCCCATCGTACATAGCGCGCGCGGCAACGTCGTTGTTGAAGTAGCGGTTGCGCACATCGAGCACGAAGTCGGGCGTCAGGCCCGATTCCTCGAGGTCGAAATCGTTGAGGAAGCGACCGTACAGTCGCTCGTTGTCTTCCGCCGGAGGCATCACGGTCGCCCCCATGATCACGGCCGCCGACGCGCCGAGCCATCCGTCCGCGAAACGCAGCGCGCGCGTCGCCCCCATCGAGTGCCCCACCGCCAGGACACTCCCCTCCACCCGCGGCAGCGATTCGAGGTAGCGCGCGGCGGCGGCCGAGGTCGGTTCGGGGTCCCACCCCTCCAGATCGTGGATGTCCGGCGGCGGCGGGCTCGCGCCGAAGCCGCGCTCGTCGACGGCCAACACCGCATAGCCCACGCTCGCGAGCACCCGCCGGATGAAAAGCGCGCCGCGCTGGTAGGCGCCGTCGCCATCGGCGCCATGAAAGAACAGCGCCGGCCGGTACGGTGGCGGCCCCGGCGGCAGGGTAAGCCAGGCGATCGAGCCGGTCTCGAGCTCGACGGCAGTGCCGACATCGGCCCGACCGGCGGCGAAGAAGAACCCCGCCGCGGGCTGGAGCTGCGGCCACGTCTCACGCTTGAACTCCGCCCGCGCCTGTGGAAACACCAACCCGTAGCCGATCCACAGCAGCAAAGGCAGCAACACCAGAACCCCGCGAAGCGGAGCCGAACGGGGCGCAACTGCAAGATCGATGATGGCGCCGGCGACGATCACAGTGGCAATGGTCCCGACCGCGAGCGCCGGCGGCATGGTCGGAATCGACAGCGTCGCCGACACCGTGAGCACGGCGGCATCGCCAAGCGCCGACACCAGACGGCGTTGACCGAACAAGCTTTCGCCCTCCGCCGCCGGTGTCCGGTCGACCAGGGAGAACAGCGCGCCCACAATCAGTGCCGGGCCGATCGGCGCAAACGCCCCGGCCGCCGCACCGGACAACCAGGCGGCGCAGGCGCACAGCAGCCAACCGAGCGGTCGGGCGAGGCCGATATCGGCGCCGCGGGCCGCCGCGCCCGCGACACGAAACACGACGGCGAGGCCCACGAGCAGGGCCAGCGATGACTCGCCGGAGAATGTGGCGTCGATGGGAATGGGAAATCTCCGCTCAGGCGTGAGGGGATCGCGGCTTACGGTACAATAGCGCTCGTCGCATCGCCCGACGATCCGCCGGTCGTGACCGGCTGCCCTGCCCGCCCCGGTCGTCGATCTCATCCGACCCGCTACCGACCCGCACGAGGCCGAATGAGCGTAGCCTACGCCGAGGCCCTCCTCGACGCGCACGTGCACTACCACGACGGCTTCTGCCGACGGACGTTCCTCGACGCGGCGTGGCGAAACCTGTCTGCCGGCGAAGAGCAGCTGCGCCTGACGGGAACGATGGAGACCGATTCGGCGGCGAGGATGCCGACGGACCCGCCCGCCGCACGCACGGCCGACGGCCGTTCCGACGCGGTGGCGAAAGCCCTGATGTTCACCGAGAGCAACGGCGTCGATATCTTCGGCGAGCTTGCCGATGAAGCTGTTCCGACACCTGGCTCCGGTCTCGCTCCCACCGCCGGGGGAACGGTCCCCGACGAGCCAGGCTCCCCGAATTCCAGCCCGTCAGGCCCGCCCCGCTCCGCCTCCGGCGGCTGGGGCTTTCGCGCCACCGAGGAGGGCAACTCGCTGTGGGCCATGCGGGCCGCCGACGGTGCGCGGATGCTGATCATCGCGGGTCACCAACTGGTCACCCGTGAAGGACTCGAGGTGCTCGCACTCGGCTGTCGCCCCGGTCTCCCCGACGGGTCAGGATTGCGGGAGGCGCGTGACGCCGTGATCGAAGAGGGTGGAATTGCGGTGGTCCCCTGGGGCTTCGGCAAGTGGTGGTTCGCGCGCGGGCGGCTCCTCAGAGCGCTACTCGAGGCCGACAGCCCCGGCCGATGGTTCCTGGGGGACAACGCCGGCCGGCCGCGCCTGTCTCGCCGTCCCGAGCTGTTCGACCGCGCCGCCGGTCGCGGCGTATTCGTGCTCCCGGGCAGCGATCCGCTCCCCCTCGCCGGCCAGGACAGCAAGCCGGGCCGTTGCGGGTTCCATCTCGAGGCGCAGATCGACGCTCTGCGCCCTGCGGAATCCGTGCTCGGCGCCGTGCGGTCGATGGACCGACAACCACGAACCTTTGGGCAATACGAGGGCCTGGCGGACTTCGCGCGCGAGCAGCTCGCCATGCAGCTACGCAAGCGACGCGCGCTCCCGGGCGGCAAGGAAGCGACACCGTGAAGGTGCTGGCCATCGCCCCACAGCCGTTCTTTTCTCCGCGTGGAACGCCCCTGAGCGTCTACTACCGCACGCTGGTGACGGCGGAGATGGGCCACCATGTCGACCTGCTCACCTACGGGCAAGGCGTCGACGCGGACATCCCCGGCGTCCGCATCGTGCGCATACCCGCGTTTCGCCGGCTCGGGCAGGTCAAGGTCGGCCCCTCGCGGCTGAAGGCGTTCCTCGACGTGTGGATCTTCTGGTACGCCGTCGGCATGATGATCAAGAATCGCTACGACGTCGTGCACGCCCACGAGGAGGCGGTCTTCATCGCCCGTTTTCTGCAACCGATCTTTCGCTTCAAGCTCATCTACGACCTGCACTCGATCCTGTCGCAGCAACTGACCAACTTCCGCTTCACGCGCTCGAAGTTCCTGGTCAGGCTGTTCGCGCGGCTCGAGGACGGATGCCTGGCCAAGGCCGACGCGGTGATCACCATCTCACCGGCGCTGGCAAGCTACGCCATCCCACGGGTACGCGATCCGGAATCCCACTTCCTGATTGAGAACTCGTTGTTCGACCCCTTGCGCCTCAAGGGCGACAAGGGTGACGCCGATGCCGAGCCGGAGTGGCTCGCACTGCTGGAGTCGGAGCGCCCGGTGATCCTGTACGCCGGCACCTTCGAAAGCTATCAAGGGATCGACATGCTGCTGGAGGCGTTCGCGCACGCGCGCCGCGAGGTACCCGCTGCATTCCTTCTGCTGCTCGGCGGGCAGGCTCCGCAGGTCGAGGCGGCGCGCCGCACGGCAGAGGGCCTGGGCCTGTCCGAGGGGAGAGATTGCCTGTTCGGTGGCCAGGTTTCTCGTCATCTGGCGCAGCGCGCCACACTCGAAGCCGACGTGCTGACCTCGCCGCGCACCGTCGGCGACAACACACCGCTGAAGATCTACGAGCAGCTCGCCAGCGGCGTACCCCTGGTTGCCACCCGCATCGGCTCACACACCCAGGTGCTGAGCGACGACGAGTGCTTTCTCGTGGATGCGGATCCACAATCGATGGCCGACGGGCTGGTCGAGACGTTGCGCGGCGGCGAGGCGGTCGAGACACGCGTCGCCAACGCCCGTGGCGTCTACGAGAATCGCTACTCCCCCGCCGCCTACCGCGACAAGATGCGGCGGCTCTTCGAAAGGGTTTCCCGCTGATGTGCGGCATCGCGGGAATCGCACCCCTGAAGGGCGGAGCATCCGTGGAGCCGGAGCGTGTCGGCGCGATGTGCGCGTGCATCGAGCATCGCGGCCCGGACGACGCGGTCGTGCACCTGCAGGACGGCATCGGGCTGGGGATGCAGCGCCTGTCGATCATCGACGTCGAAGGCGGCAACCAGCCCATCTTCAACGAGGATCTCTCCGTCCGCACCGTCTACAACGGCGAGATCTACAACTTTCGCGAATTGCGCGCCGAGCTCGAGGGGCTCGGCCACGTCTTCCGCACCGCCGCCGACACCGAGGTGATCGTGCACGGCTGGGAAGAGTGGGGAGCCGATTTCGCCGAGCGTCTCAACGGGATGTTCGCCATCGCTTTGCACGACCGCGCGCGCAAGCGGTTCGTGCTGGTGCGCGACCGCATCGGGGTCAAGCCGCTGTACTGGGCGGTACGCTCCGACCATCTGATTTTCGGCTCCGAGCTCAAGTGCCTGCTCGCCTCGGGGTTCGTCGAGCCGCAACTCCATGTCGACAGCGTGGCTCAGTTTCTCGCCTGGGAGTACGTGCCCGGCACCGCCACACTGCTCGAAGGCGTGCACAAGCTGGAGCCCGGAGCGCTCATCGACATCGACCTGGCCGCGGAGCCGTCCGCCGTCGAGCCTCGCCTGTGGTGGGATCTGCCGGCCCCGGGGACGGCGCCCCAGCGCAGCGCGGCGGACTGGGAAGACGCCATCGACGCCAAGGTGCGCGAGTGCGTGCAGCGTCAGCTGGTCGCCGACGTGCCGCTCGGCGCCTTTCTCAGCGGCGGGGTCGACAGCTCGCTGATGGTCGCCGGCATGGGCGAAGCCCGCACCTTCTCCATTGGCTTCGACGATCCCAGCTACAGCGAGCTCGACTGGGCGCGCCGGGTCGCCGACCACCTCGGCGTCGATCACCGCGACGAGATCATCCGCCCCGACGTCGTGGAGCTGTTCGACCACCTGATGTACTTCATGGACGACCCCATCGCCGATTTCTCGATCTTCCCGACCTTTCTCGTCTCGCGCCTGGCGCGCGGCGAGGTGAAGGTGGCGCTGTCGGGCGACGGCGGCGACGAGCTCTTCGGCGGCTACGAAACCTACGTCGCCGAGCGCATGGCGCGGCGCTGGTCGATGATCCCGGCACCGATTCGCAACCGCCTGCTGCACCCGCTGATCCGCTCGCTGCGGCCGCGCCCTGAAAAGAAGGGCCCCGTCAACATGGCGCGTCGGTTCGTCGAGGGCTTCGATCACGATGCCGAGCTGGGTCACGCGCGATGGCGACTGTTTGCCGGCAACGACATGCTCGCGCGCCTGCTCACTCCCGAGGCTCAGGCGGCATGCACCACGCCGATCGGCCATCATGTCGTCGAGCTCGCCCGACGCGCGGGAGGGCGCGGCGAGCTCGATCGCGGGCTATACGTCGACATGAAGAGCTATCTGAGCGACAACATCCTGGTGAAAGTCGACCGCATGTCGATGGCCGTCTCGCTCGAGGCCAGGGTGCCCTACCTCGATCACGAGCTCGTGGAGATGGCGTTCCAGGTGCCGGAGGGTCTGAAGGTCTCGGGACGCGAGACGAAGGTGCTGCTCAAGCGGGTGGCCGCGCGCCACGTTCCCGAAGAGTGCGTCTATCGTCCGAAGCAGGGATTCAGCATTCCCATCAAGTCGTGGTTGGGCACCGAGTTCCGCCCGCTCATGGAGGAGCTGCTGTCGCACGACCGACTGCAGGCGGAGGGCCTGTTCAACGCCACCGAAGTGGAGCGACTCAAGCGCGAGCATCTCGACGGCGTCGAGAACCACAGCCATGTCCTCTGGGGCCTGCTGGTGCTGCAGGACTGGCGCAACCGTTGGTGCCCGGCATGAGGCGGCCGCTCCGCACGGGACGCCCGATGCTGCAGCGGCCCGCTCTCGCCGCGTGCGGGGCCGACTCGCGGGGCCCGAAATGAGCAAGACTTTGGTCACGGGCGCGACCGGGTTCACCGGCTCGAATCTCTGCCGCCGCCTGGTTGCCGACGGGGAGTCGGTCGTCGCCTGGGTGCGTCCGACCAGCGATATCACCGAGCTCGTGGCAATGGGTGTGGATTGCCGCGAGGTCGATATCTGCGACACCTCGAGCGTGCGCGATGCGCTCACCGGCTTCGAGACCGTCTACCACATCGCCGCCGCCTTTCGCGTCGAGCACCCCGACATCGAAGAGTTCCGTCGCGTCAACGTCGGCGCCACGCGCAATCTTCTCGAAGCCGCCGAAGACTCCGCGGTGGCCCGTTTCGTGCACTGCTCGACCGTCGGTGTGCAGGGAGACATCGACGACCCGCCCGCCGATGAGGAACACCGCTACGCTCCGGGCGACCACTACCAGCAAAGCAAGATGGAAGGCGAGCTGGTGGCCCTGGAGCATGTCGCCGCGGGTGCGCCCGTGAGCATCGTTCGTCCGGCGGGGATTCACGGGCCCGGCGACCGGCGCTTTCTCAAGCTCTTCCGACCCATCAGCCGCGGCCGTTTCATCATGATCGGCTCCGGCGAGGTGCTCTACCACCTCACCTACATCGATGACCTCGTCGACGGGATCGTGCGTGCCGGCCGACGCCCCGAGGCGATCGGCGAGGTGTTCACGCTCGCCGGGCCGCGTATCACGACTCTCAACGAGCTCGTGGAGGCGATCGCCGCCGCCCTCGGCACGAATCCCCCACGGCTGCGGCTACCCTACGGCCCGGTGTACCGCGCCTCGGTGGTATGCGAGAAGCTCGGCCGCCTGCTCGGCGTGACGCCGCCGCTGTACCCGCGACGCGTCGAGTTCTTCGAGAAGGACCGGGCCTTCGACATCTCCAAGGCCCGGCGGCTGCTCGACTACAACCCCGTGGTGGAGCTCGAAGAGGGGCTTCGCCGGACGGCCACCTGGTACCGCGAGCAGGGGTTGCTCTGAAGATGGACGGACTTCGCCGCGATGTCGCCGCCGCCGTCAAGGCCGACTACGACCTGATCGTCGTGGGCGGCGGCATCTACGGCTCCATGACGGCGCTCGAAGCCGCCCGTCGAGGGCTGCGCCCGTTGTTGCTCGAACGCGACGACTTCGGTGGGGCTACGAGCTGGAACAGCCACCGCATCGTGCACGGCGGGTTGCGTTACCTCCAGCGCCTCGACCTCGGCCGCTTCCGCGCCTCCGTGCGCGAGCGTAGCTGGTTCCTGCGCCACTTTCCTGACCTCGTGGAGCCGCTTCCGTGCCTGATGCCGCTCTACGGCGAGGGCGCCAGACGCCCGGAGATACTCCGTGCCGCCCTAGCGCTCAACCACCTTCTCTCGTGGAGGCGAAACGACGGCGTTCGCTCGGATCGGCGACTGGAGTCGGGCGGCGTGATGACCGCCAAGGAGACCGTCGCGCTGTTTCCCGGGGTCCGTCCTGAGGGGCTTCGCGGGGGAGCGCTCTGGTACGACGCCGTGATGACCGACTCGCAGCGCCTCCTCGTCGAGACCTTGCGCTGGGCCTGCAGTTACGGGGCCCGCTGCCTCAACTACGTCGAACCGACCGGCGTTCTCCGCGACGACGGGCACGTCACGGGTGTCGAGGCCACCGACAGAGTCGCCGGCAAGACGGTCTCGTTCCATGCCGCCACTGTGATCAACTGCGCCGGACCGTGGTCACCGGAGGTGGCGCGTCGACTCGACACCGACGGCGACGAGCGGACCGCGGGCCGCAGCGACCCGCTTTTCCGCCGCTCCCTCGCGTTCAATCTCCTGTTCGAGAAGCCGCCCCCGTCGAGCGTCGCGGTGGCCGTCTCCGGCCCCGAGCCCGGGTCGCATACCTGGTTCCTGTACCCGCGACGGGGTTACACCTACGCCGGCACAGCCCACTTTCCCTGCGCCCCGGACGCCACCTCCCCGACGCCGTCACCGGAACAGATCGACGAAGCGATCGAGGGCATGAACGCCGCGACCCCCGGCCTGCAGCTACACCGGGATCAGGTGGTGCGGGTGCACGCCGGGTTTCTGCCGACGACGGCGACAGGCTCGGCCGTTCTCGCCGATCGCCCGGTGTTCCTCGACCACGGCGCCACCGGGGGACCGACCGGCCTGTGGAGCGTCTCGGGGGGCAAGTACACGACCGCGCGCGACGTCGCCGAGGCCACGCTACGGCGCGCGATGCCGACCCTGCCGCCACGCGGGGAATACACCGACCGACCGGAGCCCGCCACGCTCCCGGATCTGCGATCAGCCGCCGCCGATCCTCGCGGAGCGGCGGCGGACGACCTCAATCGCTTTCGCGATAGCGAAGCGGTGATGACCGTCGACGATCTGTTGCTGCGGCGCGGGCCTTGGGGAGATGATCCGCAGCTCCTCGATGAAATCCGCGATGCGATCGCCGACATTCTCGTTCGGGGCTCTTAGGGAACGGGCTCAGGGAACGGTGCAGGGGCTGACGGGAGGGTTGGTGCTGGGCGGGTCGGGTGGCTAGACGGGAACCTGGTTGCCTGGCGCCAGGCAGCCACTTCCGTGACACGCTGAACGCCCGCTGCCCACCGACACCCCCGCCCGGCCGTTCCAGCGGGGAGTAATTCCTCAGGCACCGGCAGCGAGACGATGTCGAGGCCTCGGCATCCCCCGAAAGCCGGCTCCGCCGTCTTCCGGCTCGGGGGGGAATTCTCCG
>CAYSHI010000301.1:0-8475 GCA_964430745.1 uncultured Acidobacteriota bacterium
GAGATCGATTCGCTGATCGGCCTTCAGATCCGCGAGCTCGAGGGAGTGTCGCTGATGGCCAAGGAGCCGGCACTCTCGGACGAGGTCATCGGCGGAGTGTTTATCGCGGGTGAGCGCCACGTGCGGCCCGAAACCCTCAACGCCGGCCTGGTTGACTGGCTGACCCGCTCGGGGGTCGATATCAGGACCGGGGTAGAGATGGGGGGCGTAACGGCGTCGGGAGCCGGAGCCGACGGCATCGAGACATCGGCGGGGTACATCGCCGCCGATACCCTGGTGATCGCGACCGGAGCGTGGTCCGGACAGACGGCGGGGCAGCTCGGCTACCGGTTGCCGATGCAGGCCGGCAAGGGATACACCATCACCATCGAGTCGCCCGAGGTCAGGCTGCGGGGACCGGTCTACTTTCCGGAAAAGAAGGTCGTCACCAGCCCCTACGAAGGCGCCTTGCGCGTCGGCGGAACGATGGAGCTGTCCGGCGTCGACGAAAAACTCGATCGCCGCCGCCTCGCCGCCATCCGCCGCGGCGCCGAGGCGTTCTTGCCCGGCTGCTTCGAGGGCGGAAGCCGCACCGAATGGATGGGCATGAGGCCGGTGGCTCCCGACGGCCTACCGGTGATCGGACGCGTTCCCGGTTACGACAACGTCTACATGGCCACGGGACACGCCATGTTGGGTGTCACGTTGGGCCCGGCGACGGCCGCCGCCGTCGCCGACCTGGTGCTCTCGGGGCACACGGGCGTGCCCGTGGCCCCGTTCGATCCGGCGCGTTTCATCTGAGCGAACGATGCGTGGGGTCTTGCTCGGCCGCGATCTCGGGCAGCCACGAGCCGATTCGCCTCGCAGCCTCGAAGCCCGGCTACCGCGGGTTCAGCACGAGCCGGTATCTGACTGCCAGGATTTCGTCCGAATCGGGGTCGCTGCGCAACTGGTACACGTAGTCGCCACGCGCGTACGACCACACCCCCGAGGCACGCCCGGCAACGAGCAGATCCCCTTCCGTCGAATACACGTCGACCGCCCGGCGCCGCGGTTCGCCCTCGGCCCCTTCGCCCTCCGTCGCGGTCTCGGCCCCTTCACCTTCCGTCGCATTGTCTCCATCCACGTCTTCCGCGGGAGGCGGACCCTCGAGAAGCGGGTAGACGTACAATCGCCCGCGGCCATCGGACTGCAGGGTGGAGGAGATCGCTCGATCGAATTCCGGCCAGCGGAAGTCGTCGACCGTGGCATCCTCATCCTCCCGGTTCAACATGCCGACGCGCAGTTCCTTGGTCGTCTCGGGCACCGGGCGGCGCTCGCCGGCGACCCGCAGCGCCCAGCTCATGTCTCCTTCCGGGGTCATCGCCAGAACCTGGTATTCGACGGAGGAGGTTGCGTAGATCACCTGTCCGGCCCCGACCGCGAACGTCAGCCGCGGGGCGGCCATCCGGTCGATCATCCTCTGCGTGCGCGCCCGGGGATCGTTCAGGATCTCGGAGGGCGACGGCAGCGGCGCGTTTTCGAGCTCGAGCAAACGTTCGAGCTGCTCGAACTGCGGCCCGTAGCTGGCCAGAACGCTCGTTGTGGAAGGCATATTGCCGGCGGCGATCGCAACCGGGTTGATCGCCCCGAGGTCGATTTCCGTGGAGATCGCGACCAGGCGCCCATCCGGAAGTCCCGCCAGTCGACTCGGCATCGAGGTGAGCGGCAACGCGTGATCGGCCACGTGCTCGCCCTGGTCCGTCCAGATGCTGAGCCGACGGCCGGTCATGTCGAGAACGACCAGATGCTCACCGGCAATCGTTGCCGCGGTGGGCCGCTGGAACTCACCCGGGCCCTGGCCTTCTTTCCCGAGCGTTGCCAGAAACTCACCGTCGGGCGCGAACATCTGCACACGCTTCCCGCCGCCCTCGACAACGAAGATGTTGCCGTTGGCGGCGGCAGTGATCGCCGATGGCCGGTAGAACGCCGTGTTCGGATCGCTCGGATCACCGCCGATGACCAGATCCTCTACCAACTCGAAGGCGATCTCGGTGCGGTCGTCCAGAGGAATCGGGGCGTATTCCCTGATCGGCACGCCTTCCGGAACGGGAAACACCCACTCTCCGAACTCCGGCTCCGGCGAGGAGCCGCATCCGACCAGAGTCAGGCCCAGCGTCATGGTGAGGGCGAGAACGGTGACGCGATTCATCGTGCCCCTCCTGGATTTCGACGGTCCCCAGGCCGCGGGTGCCCGAGGGCACCATGATCTCACCCAGTCTATAGCGCTTCGAGTGGGCTCGCTTTTTCACGGCCGGCCCGAGTCTCTACTGTTCGTCGATCACCTCGATGACCAGCTCCCGACCGTTGGCGCGGATCTCGGGAACGTACATCGCGTGGCCGACGAGCGGCAGCGCGTGGAACACGCCCGGCACCTCGGCGCGGAGGTCGTAGCGGATCTCCCAGAACCCCTCCGGGAGCTTGTCGACGAACAGCGCCACCTTGCGATCGCGGAGCTCCTGGTAAACCCAGCGAGTGCGGCCGGTGTAGTCGGTTCGTTCTCTGCCGCCGTCCAGCAGCGTCGTGCCTTCGATCTGGCCTGCACCGCCGGCGGTCGTGCCGGCGGCCATGGCGATGCCGGCTTCGATGGTTCCCGACTTCAGCTCGCGAATGTAGACCGGCTCGCCGCTGCGGATGCGGACGGCCTCGAGCCCGGCCGGCTTGAGATCCTCGAACACCAGGTACTCGTAGTTGTTCTTGGCTTCGATGGTGATGACCACCTCGACACGCTGACCGCTGGTCAGGGCTTCGCCCTCGGTCACCGGTACGCGTTCGTAGGTGTATCCCTTCAGCAGCGTCTCGCGACCGACGAGCTTGTAGTACTGACGGCGTACGAAGATCTCGTTGCCGGCCGCGGTCACGGGCTCCTCGAGGCTGAAGAACGTCGCCTCCGCCGAGAAGTACATCGGCCCCTCGCCGCGTCGCCGGACGATGCGGATCTCGTTGTCGCCGTCGACGATCAGCTCGTTGTCGACGACAAAGCGGCTCGGGGCGCGGAGGATCTCCTCGCCCGAAACGCTGCGCCGGGCGACGCTCCGACCGTTGACCAGCAGCTCGTATTCCAGATCGGTGTCGAGCTCGCCGCTTACCCGCAGGTAGTCGTTGAGGGCGAAGATGGTGATGGCGGTGTCGCGGGTGTTGCTCCATTGCGCGCCGCGACGGTTCTTGATCAGCCAGTTGGTGACCGGCTCGATGAGCTCGTTGCCGGGATCGATGGTCAGCAGGGCGCGCAGGGCGAAGCTGGTGGCCTCGATGCCGCCGTCCGACCAGCGCCACCAGATGCCGTCCTCACCCCAGTGCGCCGTGCCGATGACGCTTTCACGAGAGGCGCCGCCGCCTCGCTGGATCACCGAGGTGTCGGGTGTGTCGTCGCGCTTGACGCCGTTCTCGAGGTTGCGTACCAGCGTCATGGCCTGATCCGACAGGCCGAGCTGATGGGCGCTCAGCGCCAGCAGGGCGCGGGTGTACGCGTTGAGCCGGTCGCGGCGGGCCCACAAGTTGTCGAACGTGCGCGTGAGCGGGAACTCCCAGGGATAGGAGATCGCCAGCCGGTCCATCGACTCCGAGTAGGCCGTGAGCGCGTGCAGCATCCACGACTGCACGTCCGGGTTCGACTCCTGCTCGATGATCTCGAGCTCGAGGAAGCGAACGCCGCGGGCCAGGGCCTCTTCGCGCACGGCGATACCGGCATCGCGAGCCATCGTCAGCCCCCACACCACGTAGGCGCTCATGAAATGGTCGCTGTCGCCCTCTTTCCACCAGCCCCAGCCGCCGTCGGCGTGCTGGAAGTCGTAGAGGCGATCGAGACCGCTGCGGACCATGTCGTCGAGCCGTTGCAGGTCGCGTTGCCCTCGAGGCTGGGTGCTTTCTACGAACTCGCGCTCGATGCCGCCGAAGACACGCCCCATGACGTCGCCCGGCTCCAGGCCGAGATCGCCGAGCGTTCTGGCGGTGATCACCGCCGGCAGGAACCGCGACATCGTCTGCTCGGTGCAGCCGTAGGGATAGTCGATGAGGTAGGGGAGAGCGTCGAGCATGGTCACCGCCATGCTCGGCGCGATCTGCACGGACATCGCGGTCGAGCCCTGCCGGCGCGCGGCCGGCAACCCGAGCGAGATCGTGACGTCATCGCCGCGCAGCTTGCCGGCCGCGGCGATGAGCTTTTCGATGCCGTGATCGTGGGCGATGAAATTCCGCTCCATGCCGTCGGAGTGCTCGCCGGCGCGTCCCGCCACGGTGAGCCGTACGGCCCCGGGCTCGTCGACGGAAACCACCCAGTCGAGGCGGGCCTCGCCGCCGGCCGGCACCTGTGCCTGCGTGGCGGCGGTATCGACAACCGTCAAGCCGGCAACGTCCAGGGAGGGCGTCACCGTCATGGCTTCGTCGGTGTTGTTGTTGACCACCGCCGAGACCGTCGCCGTGTCGCCGACGACGAAGAAGCGCGGCGCCTGCAGCCGCACGATCAGCGGTTTCTGAGTCCGCGTGCTTGCCGCGGAAGTACCGAACTCGTTGCCGGTCGACGCCACCCGGGCGGTCGCCCGCCAGGTGGTAAGCGAATCCGGATAGGTGACGGACACCGTTGCGGTCCCGTCTTCGTCGGTGACCACATCCGGTTGCCACAGCGCCGTCGAGCGAAAGTCACTGCGAACCTGAACCGCGGGCTGCTGCCCCGCTCCGGCGAGACCGGGAGCCGGGGCCGCGGCCACCTCTTCGGACATCGGCATGATCGCGTCGGCAGCGCGAAAGCGACCCAAGTCCTCGCCCTCGGCAACCGAGGACTTCGAGGCGAGCCCTGCGACGCGATTTCCGTCGGAGAGGTCGAATTCCATGCGCTCGTTGCCCATCCCGCCCACCGCCCCGACCTGGCGCTGGGGTGCATCCCGGCGGTCGACCAAGCGGCCTTCCTTGTCCTCCGCCAGGTCGGCGTAGCGCTTGCGGTGGAAGCTGCTGGTGTTCTGCACCACATGGGGGCGCTTGCGACCGAAGAAGTACTGGCGCGGATCGGCGGCGTAGTCCGCCTGGATGTAAAAGGTCGATTCGTCGACCAGGCCGAGGGCGATCTCGGCGGCTACCGGCCGACCCTGATGGTCGCGCACGCGCACGGTGAGCGTGCCCTCGTCGCCGGGCTGATATTGCTCGCTGTCCGCAGTTACCTCGACGTCGAGGAAGTTGCGGGTCGGCGGGACGATGATTTGTTTCGTATCGGCGTAGATCTGATGGTCGGCAACCATCGTACCGGCGAGATAGACGTTGGGGACGTGCTTCTCTTCCATGTCGATCTCGACCAGTTTCACGTTCCCGGTCATGTGTACGAGCTGATAGCTGTAGAGATCCTCGCCCTCGACACTGAACAGAACGTAGCGGTCGCTGCTCGGCGCAGTGAGCATGGCGACGGCCGTCTCGCCGGTGCGGAACGTGTCCTTGTCGACGATGATTCCCAGGCCGCCGTGCCGGTAGCCGAGCTCGGTCGTCTCGTTGGTCGCAACCCAGACGGCGGTGTTTGCGGCCACCGGAACGTCGTCACCATTTTCGCCGGCGAAGGCGATGCTGTAGTAGCCATCCGATTCGGGCGTGAAGGTGAGCTCCGCATCGCCCTGCTCGTCGGTGGTGATCGAGCGGGTCAGCACCTGCGCCTGCTCGTAACCTCTCGACTTCAGCTCCCAGATGCGGTTGCCGACCCGGGGGAATCCGGGGTTGGCACGTTGCAGCGCCCGCAGCCGCTCGCCGCTGATCTCGTTGCCGTCGGCATCGACCCAGATCTCCTGCCAGCTATCGCGGGTGACCTTGACCATCCCGGTCACCTGCATGGGCTCGTCGTTGGCGTCGAGCGCCTTGAAATCGATCTGAACCCGGTCCTGCGGCCGGTAGATCTGGTGGCGGGGGCGCGGGTAGACGTAGTAGCGCTGTTGCGTCACACGTACCGTGCCGGAGCCGACGATCTCGCGCCGGGAGGCGTCGGTTACGCGGGCCTCGATGCGGTACTCGAAGTCCTGACCGCCGCCGGCGGGAGTCTCGAAAGTCAGCGTTGCCTTGCCCTCGGCGTCGGTCTGGAGAGTTTCTCGCGTCACGATCTGGCCGCCGCCCTGATTGTAGAGATTGTTGCGCGGATCGACGTCGTCGTAATACCAGGCGAATTCGCGTCGAGGCCGCCACCATCGATAGAAGGGGTTCTGGTAGACGAGTACCTCGACATTGGCGTCGGCCACCGGCCCGCCGAAGTAGTACGCGGATTCGATCTCGACTTCGACCTGCTCGCCGAGGCGGAAAGCCTGCTTGTGGCCGTCCTGCTCCGGCGTCTTCACGGTTACGGTGAACTCCGGCAGCTTGTACTCCTCGAGCCGGAGCAACGTCGCGTCGCCGATGTGGTTGCCGCCGTTGCGCTCCCTGAACGTCACGCGGTACTCGCCCAGCGGCATCGTGGCGGTGAGCTCGAGGCTGTCCCAGGCGCTGCCGAAGGCGTTGAGCGCGACCTCTTGTTCGTCGATCTTGGTGCCGCGCGGATCGAAGATCTCGTAGTAGATCGACCGGTTCGCCGGCGTCGAGTAGGTCGAGCCGTCGTATTGGCGAGCGATGAGCTTCCAGCGTGCCTCTTCGCCGGGTCGGTAGGCGGCACGGTCGGTAAAGGCGTACACGCGCCAGGCGTCGTGCCCGCGCCGGTACTGGTAGCTCGACCCGGAACCGAGAGCCTGGTGATCATCGAGCGCCGCGGCGACGAACAAGTCGAGGTTGTTCGACGTGCTGCTGAGCTCGAAGGTCGCGATGCCGTCCTCGTTGGTGCGGGCGCCGAGGTGACGCCACACCCAGTTGCCGTCCTCGTAACGACGCTCCCAGAGAGAAACGGCGGCGTTCGCCAGGGGCGAGCCGTCGAAGGTGTCGCAAAAATAGACGAGAGCCTGGGCGCCGGCGGTCTTGAGCACCAATGCGGCGTCCGTCACGAGGATGAGCTCGCGGCTGTTCGCCGGCGCGGCCGATGTCGGCACGGTCGGAACCGGGCCGGGCACGGTAGATGCGGTCGGGGGATCGGCATCCGTGGCCAGCAGCAGGTAGGCCCCGAGAGGTAGACGCTCGTCGAGCTCGATCGACCGCTGGCCGGGCTCATGCGTGCCGTCGTCCTCGGTCTCGACGGTCCAGGACAGAACAGGGTCTGGAAGGGTGCCGAGGTCGACGGCTTGCAGCCATTGCGAGCTGCCGAGGTTGGAGAACTGGGCGAAGTCGGCCGAGCGGTCCAGATCGATGCGGTAGAGGTTCAGATCAATGCTCTCGACGTTGCGCCAGCTCAGGTAGAACTGGATCTCCGATCCGGGGAGAAAGAAGTTGCCGGTGTTCGCGGAGACGGTCGGCCGGGTGATGTTCGCGATTTGCTGAACGGCTTCGTCGTAGTAGCGCGTCTCGCCCTTGCGGAATTCGGAGGTGATCTGGCGATATAGCTCGAGGGCGCGGACGAAGTCCGGCTCGTAGCTCCATTGCGCACCTGCCGTTCTCACGGCGCGGCCGCGGCTCGCCAGCCAGTCGGCATAGTGATAGAGCGCATCGTCACGCCAGCTGGTTCGGTCGCCGGCCTCGAGCGCCGCCTCGAACTCCTCGGGGATACGCCGCAGCGACTCCCAGGAGCCGCCCTGCTGGCGCAACGTCATCGCCAACACGTAGTGCGCACGGGCCCGATCCTCGTCCGTATCGACGATATCCAGGACGTTGTCGATGATCTCGACCGGTACGGTGTTGCCGTAGTAGCCGTAGTAGTAGTGGGGCTGGCTGTCGGGCGGCTCGGCGATTCTCCAGACGATGCCGACGTAGCGGTCCCGCGCCAACTCGATGTCGTGGGAGCCTGCCCACCAGTCGAGAGCGGGCTGGTAGTGGGCCCAGGCCGGTCCCCAGTTGCGTGAGTTTCGCCGCGCCCACCAGAAGTCGCCGAGCGACTCGTGCGCTTCGGCCCACACCAGGTCGCGATCCTCCTCCCGCGAAACGGCGGTGATCAACGCCTCGAGCTGACCACGGGCCCGGTCGAACGTCGTGCTGTCGGCCGTCTGCGAGCCGGCCTGCGCGCGCCAGGCGGTGTCGGCGAGGCGAAACTCCACCCAGCGTTGTTGAACGGTGTCGAGATCGAGCTCGGCCGCGCGATCGTATTGCTCACGGGCGAGGCTGTAGGAGCCTTCGCTGTAGTAGCGCTCGGCCAGGTCCCGGATTTGCTCGTAGCTTCCGCCCTGAGTCGTCGTCGCGACAGCAGGCGTGTTCTCGATCGACACAGCGGATCCAGCCAGCGCCACGATCCCGACGATCAGGAGAGCCGCCCAGCGTCCGGCTCGGGATAGCGGCGATGTGCTGCGGATGGTGTGTGCTCGCGTCTCGGGTCCCCCGGCCCGGCCCGGTTGCTCGCGGGTTCGGGTTCGCCGTCGCTCGGAGTGGTCTCGTGGCGTTCGATTCCGGTGCGCGTCGTTCATGTTCCTGGCCGTTTCTTCG
>CAYSHI010000302.1:0-10351 GCA_964430745.1 uncultured Acidobacteriota bacterium
TGACACAACTTGGGACCGCGCAGACCTCTGTGCGAGGTTGCGCGGTCGTTTGCTATATGAGAAAGATCGCCCTCGCCGAGGGTGAGCTACAGGCGCTCTTCGGCGTACACGACGAAAATCTTCGCCACCTCGAATCCGATCTCGACATCAAGGTCTCGGCTCGCGATCGCGAGGTGTTCCTCGAGGGAGACGACGACGGCGTCGAAATCGCGACCAAGGTCCTGACCGAGCTCGGCAAGCTGGTTGCCGAAGGCTACGAGCTGCAGGATGAGGACGTGCGGACGGCGCTGCGAATCGCCAAGGATGCGCCGCAGGTATCGCTGGAGCGGTTCTTCGGCGCCGGTGGCATCCAGACGGCGCGCGATCGGCTCGTGCGCCCGCAGGGCACCAACCAGAAGCTCTACATCGAGGCCATCCGCAGCCACGACATCGTTTTCGGCATCGGCCCCGCGGGCACCGGCAAGACCTACCTGGCGATGGCCATGGCGGTAGAGGCTCTCAACCGGCGCGCCGTGCGGCGGGTGGTCCTCGCGCGACCGGCGATCGAGGCGGGGGAGAAGCTCGGCTTTCTTCCGGGTGACATGTACGAAAAAGTGAATCCCTACCTGCGACCGCTGTACGACGCTCTCTACGACCTCATCGACGTCGAGCGGGCCAACCGGCTGGTTGCTCGCGGGCACATCGAGATCGCTCCGCTGGCGTTCATGCGCGGGCGTACGTTGGCCGATTCGTTCGTCATCCTCGACGAGGCGCAGAACACCACGGCCGAGCAGATGAAGATGTTTCTGACCCGCATCGGGATGGAGTCGCAAGCCGTCATCACCGGGGACGTCACACAGATCGACTTGCCGACGGGCAAGCCGTCGGGGCTGGTCGAAGCCCGACGTCTGCTCAAGCGGATCCGCGACATCGGATTCGTCGAATTCGATCAGCGCGATGTTGTCCGTCACCCGCTCGTTCAGGAGATCATCGCAGCGTACGCCGAGGATACGGAGGCCAAGCGGCTCGCGCGTGAGGCCGGCGAGGCCTTGGATGCGGGATCCCGGAGTGGTCGCGATCACGATTCGGAGATCGATACCGAGGCCGCGTCGGTTGGCCGCACGGCCGAAGCCGCGGCATGGGAGCGAGACAATGGCTAATTCCCGGGCGCGCTCGCGCAGGGGGAAACGCAATGTTCGCGACATCCTGCGGGCGGCCCTCGACTACGACCTCGTGTGGACGGCGCTCGCGATACTCGTGATCGTCATCATCACGGCGCCGCAGATTCGGTTCTCGCAGCCGCAATACCGGCCGGGTGATATCGCCCTCGCCGATGTCACGGCTCCCATCGACCTGATGGTCAACGATCCCATCTCGACGGAACGCCGGCGCGCGGCGGCGGACGCCAACATCCCGGATATCTACGACTTCGATCCCTCGTCCGACGAGTACGGCAAGCAAGTCGTGCAGTCGTTGTTTGCCTGGGGACGGGATGTGGCCGCCGAGCGAGAGAGCTCGTGGGAGGATGTCCCTCCGGAGACCCGCGTCGACCTCGAGCAACAGGCAATGGCGGTTGTCGGCCGCCCCCTGCCGTTCGGACTGGTCGGCGCCCTCTGGGACGAGGACGAAGGATTCTCCGTCAGCACCGAGCTGGCCGTCGCCGCCGCGTTGATCGAGCTGTCGGATGAGCGACTGGTGGGGGCCATCGAGCAGACTCGCCTGGTTGCCGGTCCGTCGATAACGCTGCGCGATATCACCACCCAGGAGGAGCGACCGCTCTCGAGCCGGGACAACGTTCTCGAGGTCGCGGACGCGCAAGAGGTCGTTCGGAGTGTCGTCGTCGAGCGGCTCGATCTCGCCGATGCGGCGGAGCTGGCGCTCGGAGAGCTGGTTGCCAGCCTGGTGCAGCCCAATATCCGCCTCAACCGCAACGCTTCGACGCAGCTTCGACGGGAAACGCTCGAGGCGCTCCAGCCCGTCTTCTACACCGTGCGCCGCGGACGCGTCTTGCTGCGCCAGGGCGACGAGGTCACGCCGCAGAACATCCGTGATCTCGAGGCCTTGCAGGCGCAGTATCGGTCGGACCGTTCCTTCGTTTCGTTCGCGGGCACCACACTCCTGATCACGTTGGCGGTGTTTTCTCTCTGGCGCTATGTCGTTCACTACAAGCGCCGCATGCGGTACCAGAGGGTCAGGCATCTATACATGCTGGTTCTCGTGGTGCTGGTGGGCATGGTGGCTTTGACACGTGGCTCGCTCTTTCTCGGTGAGGCTGTCGCCGGCGCGGCGCCGCAGGAGCCTTTCACCTCGGTCGAGAGCTACGAGTTCGCCATCCCCTTCGCCTCGGGCGTCGTGTTGCTGATGCTGCTGGTCGACGTGCAGGTGGCGTGGGCGTTTTCCGCTGTGTTCGCCGTCGTCTTGGGCGCGATGACGCAGGATCTGGGGATCACGGTCTACGCCCTGCTCGGCTCGTTTGCCGCCCTCTACGGCATGAGCCAGTACAAGCAACGCACGGCGCTGACCCGCGCCGGTCTGATCGTGGGTGGCGTCAACGCCGTCGCCGTGCTGGGCCTCGGTCTGACGGCGCAACCGCTCGAATCGATCTCGGTGTTCGGCTTCCAGGCCGTTTGCGCGCTTGCCGGCGGCTTCCTCGTCTCGATCGTGGCGACGATCGCGCTGCCGCCCCTCGAGCACATGTTCCAGTCGCTCACCGACATCAAGCTCCTGGAGCTCTCCAACATGAACCTGCCGCTCCTCAAGGAGCTGGCGGTGAACGCTCCGGGCACCTATCACCACAGCGTCGTCGTCGGCACGCTGGCCGAAAAGGCGGCGGAGGCCATCGGCGTCAACCCGCTCTTCGCTCGTGTCTCCGCCTACTACCACGACATCGGTAAGCTGCGTCAGCCGCAGTATTTCGTCGAGAACCAGAAGGACTCCCGCAACCCTCACGACAAGGTGTCGCCCAACATGAGCGCGCTGATTCTCGTCAGTCACGTCAAGGACGGCGTGGCTTATGCGCAGGAGCACGGGCTACCACAGCCGCTCATCGATGCCATCCCGCAGCATCACGGCACGCGCCTCATCCGTTTCTTCTACGAGAAGGCCAAAGAGGCGGGGGCGGCGGAAGGGCGCGAGGTAAACGAGAGCGATTTTCGCTACCCGGGACCGAGGCCGCGCAGTAAGGAAACCGCCATCCTCATGCTTGCCGACAGCGTCGAGGCGATCTCCCGAACGCTCTCGGACACCGGACCGACCCGACTGCGGGCCATGATTCGGCGTACTATCCAGGAGGTGGTCGACGACGATCAGCTATCGGAGTGCTCGCTTACTCTCAAAGACCTGTCGCAGATCTCCGATGCCTTCCTGAGCGTTCTGGCGGGAATGCACCACCAGAGGATCGAATACCCCGAATCGACCGATTCGTCGACCACGCAAGAAGTCAGGGTCAGCCTTCCGGATGAGGATAGCGGTTCGCAACTTCCAGACCAGACCTATCATTGAGGCGTCACGGTTGCGCCGCATTGTCGAGCGGGCGCTGCAGTGCGCGGGCGGACACGCCGAGTCCGCGTCGTTTGTTTTTGTCGATGACCCGACGATGATCGAGTATCACGCTCGCTACGTCGATGTGCCGGAGACGACCGATGTGCTCTCGTTTCCGGCCGGCGACCTCGACCCCGGCGGGGAGCGTGACCTCGGCGACGTCGTCATCTGCACCGACCAGGCCGCGCGGCAGGCGCGTGAACAAGGATACGGTTATTCGCGGGAGCTCGAGGTGTTGGCGCTGCACGGCACGCTGCATCTTCTCGGCTACGACCACGAGCGCGACGAAGGGCAGATGTCGCGGCTCGAAGCGAGGCTCCGCCCACTGCTCATCGGTACGAGAGAGACAAGATGAACGGTAACGAGCTTCTCGGCATCTTGGTACCGGCAGTGGCGCTGCTGGTGGCGGCGTCCCTCGAGGTCGCTTCGCGCGCCGCCGCGCGCCTCGATGTCCACCGATGGGCACAGCGGACCCTCGGCGCCGATGCCGACGAGGGAGCGGTCTGGACGCAGATCGACGAGACCTTCACGACGATCCGGCTGAGCCGGCAGATATCGCTGGTCTTCCTGGTGGTGGCGGTTTCTTCCATCGGCCCCAAATGGCTCGGCATAGCCGACGGTGGTCCGGGCAATTTCGCCGCCGCGGCGGCGCTGTCGATGGCCGCCTATCTGCTCATCGACAAGCTGCTCGCATTCACCGTCGTGGCGCTCTTGGGACCCATACGCGTACTGGACTTCGGTCGGCCGGTGATTTCGGTGCTGCGGCTGCTGTTCAGCCGTCTGGCGCGCATGCTCAACCGGTTTCAGCGCGACAGCCGAGCACGCGATGAGCCCGTGATGCCGGCGCCGGAAGACGGTGATCTCGACGCGTTTCTCGACATGGCGGAGGAGTCGGGACTGGTCTCCGAGCACGACGAGGCGCTGCTGCGGGGTGTCGCCGAGTTCACCGAGGTACACGTCGACCACGTGATGACGCCGCGGGTCGATATCGCCTCGATCGCCGAGTCCTCCACCCTCGGGGAATTGAGCGATCTGGTGGCGGAGCAAAAGCACTCCCGGATTCCGGTCGTGAAGGAGAACATCGACCAGGTCGTGGGCGTCGCCAACATTCGCGAGCTCGTGGCGGCGCTGCAACAGGAGGGGTTCGAAGGGCCGGTGTCGAACATTGCGAGGCCGGCCCTGTTCGTGCCCGAGACCAAGCGAGTCAGTGACCTCTTGCGCGAGTTTCAAAAGCGCCGCGAGCACCTCGCCATCGTCGTCGACGAGTACGGGGGCACAGCGGGCCTGGTGACGCTCGAGGATCTGCTCGAGGAGATCGTCGGCGAGATCCAAGATGAGCATGAGGACGACGAGGAGCAGACTGTCGTGCAGCTCGAGGACGGCGCCGTTGTCGCCGCCGGCAAGGCCGAGATCGAGGATATCGAGCAATTGCTCGACGTGACCATCGGCGACGACGAGTTCGAGACGGTCGGCGGCATGGCCTTCGCGCACCTCGGCTACGTTCCCAAGCCCGGGGAGTCGTTCGAACGCAACGGTCTCTACGTGGAGGTTCTCGAGGCCGATGAGCGTCGCGTGCACCGTGTGCGCATCAGCGCCGCGGAGGCGACCGCCGAGTGAGTGGCGAGTCGAAGCCACGGAGCGGCACCGTGGCGCTGGTCGGGCGCCCCAACGCCGGCAAGTCGACGCTGCTCAACACGCTCGTCGGCGCCAAGGTGGCGATCACCTCGGCGCGGCCCCAGACCACACGCCATCGTGTTCTCGGGGTGCTGACCCGGCCGGGCGGCCAGATCGTTTTCGTCGACACACCCGGCGTGCACCGACCGCACTATCGGATGAACCGGCGCATGATGGACACGACGCGCTCCGTGTTGCACGACGTCGACGTCGTGGCGCTCCTGGTGGACGTCACGGAAGAGCCGGGGGGCGGTCTGCGATATGCCATTGAACTGGTCGCCGACATGAAGGCGCCGACGTTCCTCTTGCTCAACAAGGTCGATCGCATCGCCAAGTCGAAGCTCCTACCGATGATCGGCGCCCTCAGCCAGCGCGCCGCGTGGGCCGAGGTGATTCCCATCTCGGCGCTCAAGGGCGATAATTGTGAGCGCTTCCTCGAGGTGGTGCTCGGTTATCTCCCCGAAGGCACGCCGTTATATCCCGAGGATGCGCTCACCGACCGTTCGGAACGATTCTTGACCGCAGAGCTCGTCCGCGAGCAGCTGCTGCACCGCACGCGCGAGGAGCTGCCGTACACCACCGCGGTGACCATCGACGAGTGGCAGGAGCCGGATCGCCTCCATGGTACGGTGCGGATCTTTGCCACGATCCTGGTTGACGCCGCGTCGCAGAAACCGATCGTCATCGGGCGCGGAGGAAAGATGCTCAAGGCCGTCGGCACGGCCGCACGCGAGCAGATCGAGGGAATGCTGGGGCGCCGGGTCTTTCTCGACCTGCGCGTGAAGGTGCGACCCGGCTGGCGCGAGGACGCGCCTTTGCTGGATCGTCTGGAGATCGAGGGCTGATGGCACGACAGCAAGTCACGGTGCTGGCCGATCCGCTGCGCAAGCTCCTGCGTCGCGGCGCCGTCGGGCACGCCGCCAACATGCTCAGCAAGTTGCACGCGGCCGACATCGCCCGGCTGTTGCGGTACCTGAACGACGATCAGCGCGCCACCGTCTTTTCGCTGATGATGCGCGAATCGCCCGAACGCGCGGCGGATCTGGTTTCGGGGCTCGATGTGCCGGTCGCCGCCGAGTTGCTCGTGCCGCTGCCCGATGTCGAGGTGGCGAAGATCGTTGCCGAGCTCGACTCCGACGACGCCGCCGAGCTGTTGCCGGCGATGCCGGAAGAGCTCGCCGAACGCGTTCTCCACCTGATGCAGGACAGCGCGTCGGAACCCATCGAGGGCCTGCTTTCGTACGCTGAAGAGACTGCCGGACGCATCATGAGCCCGGAGGTCTTTGCGCTCGAGGAGCACGTCCCGGTAGCCGATGCCATCGCCGCGCTGCGGTCTTCCCGCTCCGAAGACCTCGAGATGATCTTCTACCTGTACGTCGTCGACGACCGGCGTCACCTCGTCGGTGTCTGCTCGCTGCGCGAGCTGCTGCTGTCCGAACCCTCGGTGCAGCTCGGCGAGATCATGAACACTCGCCTCATCTCCGTGAACACGAGCACCGACCAGGAAGACGTTGCTCGGCTTGTCGCCCGCTACGACGTGCTTGCTTTGCCGGTCGTCGACGACGAGAACAAGCTCGTCGGTATCATCACCGTCGACGACGTCATCGACATCATCCGCGACGAAGAAACCGAGGACATGTTGCTGATGGCCGGCGTCGGCGAGGGCGACGAGGAAGAAGTCCTGCGCGCCCCCGTCTGGAAGAACGCCCTGCAACGCTTTCCCTGGTTGCTGGCGGCTTTCGGCGGCGGCATCGGCGCCTGGCAGATCTACGAGTATTATGCCGGTGGGCTCGGCGGCAGCACCGACGGCGGGATTCCGTTGATCATCGTTCTCGCGGGATTCATGCCGATCATCGCCGGGATGGGCGGCAACTCCGGCACCCAGTCCGCGACCATTGTGGTTCGTGGACTCGCTACGGGCCGTATCCACGAGGGGCAGGACGCTCGCGTCGTCGTCCGCGAGGTCGCCGTTGCCATGTCCATGGGTGTCACGTTCGGCGTCCTGCTCGCGTTGGTGGCCGGGATCGTCTCTCCCGACACCGTCACGCCGCAGATGCGCGGCGTCTTGGGGTTGGCGATCGCGGTCAGCATGACGACGGCCGCGTTGGTGGGTGCGACGGTGCCGATGCTCATTCGCAGGCTCGGCTTCGATCCGGCGATCGCCACCGGCCCGGTGATCACCACCGCCATCGACGTCGTGGGTGTGGCAGCGTACTTCTTCCTTGCTTCACTGCTGTTGGCTTCCTGAGGAAGCAGGGTGCCGTTACGTCAGACCCCGGCCTACGCGCTGCGTCACTACGCGCTCAGCGAGGCCGACCTCATCGTTGTCTTCTACACCCTCAACTTCGGTCGCGTGCGATCGGTCGCGCGCGGTGCACGTAGGGTACGGAGCCGCTTCGGCAGCGTCTTTCAGCCGTTCACGCGGTCGCATCTCGTGTTCTTCGAGAAAGAGGGCCGCGAGCTCACGTGGGTCTCCGCCGCCGACGTCGAAAGGTCGTTCTTCGAGTCGTTGCTGAATCCCGAGGCGGCCGCGCTGGCAGCCTACTTCGCCGAGCTTCTCATGGAGTTCACCGTCGAGCGGGATCCCAACCCGGCGCTGTTCCGCCTCGTCGGCGCCGTGCTCGAGGCCGTCGAGGAGGGCGTATCCCTGGCATTGGCGGCACGCTACTTCGAGGTGTGGGTGCTGCAGCTCTCGGGTTTCTTGCCCCTTCTTTCGACATGCGGCAATTGCGGTAAGGCATTGGCCGCGGAGCGATGGGCGGTGCCGCACCCGCCGGAGTTCGTGTGCCGCGAATGCCACTCACAGTTTGCGGGCAATCGATTCCTACCGGCGTCCGGGACGGCTCTGCTGATGGAGATCCTGCGCAAGAAGCCGCAGGACGTAGCGGCGGGTGCGGGCCGGGACGGCGCCGCGGTGCAGCGTCTCGGGGGTATCAACCGGCAGTTGATTCGCGGCCATATCGACAAGGAGCTACGCTCGATACGGTATTTCGAGCGCCTGCGGCGCGGCACGCGCCGCCTGCAACTCCGCCTCGCCGCCACGAGCTGAAATGAGCAAGATCCGCATTCTCGACCAACTGGTGATCGATCGCATCGCCGCCGGCGAAGTGGTCGAGCGTCCTGCCTCGGTGGTCAAAGAGCTTGTCGAAAACGCGCTCGACGCGGGTGCGGCGCGGGTTTCGGTGCAGCTCGAAGACGCCGGTCTGGGGCTCATCGAGGTTGCCGATGACGGCCACGGAATGGAGCCGACCGACGTCGAGCTCGCCTTCGCGCAGCATGCCACCAGCAAGCTCAGGACCGTAGAAGACCTCGATGGCATCCGCACGATGGGCTTCCGCGGGGAAGCGCTCGCCAGCATAGCCTCCGTGTCACGCATCGAGCTCACCACCGGCACCGGCGCCGGTGCGGGGATACGCGTGCGCATGGACGGAGGCGAGAATCGCGTGGTCGAGAGAGTGGCGTGGCCGCGGGGCACGACCGTGCGGGTCGGTGAGCTGTTTTTCAATACGCCGGCGCGGCGCAAGAACCTCAAGACGGCGTCGACGGAACTGCGCCACGCGAGTCAGACCGTGATCGACTACGCTCTGTGTCGCCCGGACATCTACGTCAGCCTCGGGCACGGCAAGCGAACGTTGTTGGCGGCGCCGCCGGTCGACTCGCTCGCCGACCGTGTTCATGCCGTTCTCGGCGCACAGGTGGCCGAACATTGGCTGCCTGTGGAGGGGCGTTTCGGCTCTCTGACCGTCTCCGGAGGGGTCACGTCTCCGGAGCACCAGCGACCGAATCGCCACGACGTCCGTTGGTTCGTCAACGGCAGGCCGGTTTCCGACTATCGTCTGGCGCACGCGCTGGTGAGCGCCTACGAGTCGCTGCTGGACCGGCGTCGTTTTCCGGTATCGGTGATCTTCATCGACCTCCCGGTCTCGGAGGTCGACGTCAACGTCCATCCCCGCAAGGCCGAGGTTCGCTTTGCCGACTCCGGCGCCGTCTACCGAGCCGTTCGCACGTCGGTGCGGGAGTCGCTCGCCCGTCATCTGCCGCCGGTGCCGATCCACCCCCGCGCCGACGATATGGTGCAACCGGACGACGCCTTCGGGGGGGCACGCGTGAGCTCGGGTGCCGGCGGCGCATCGTGGGAAGCGGCCGGCTCGGCAACGGATCGTGCCGGGAGGAATGCCTCGGGGCGCGGCTCAGGTGGGGGAGAGCGCCCGCTGCCGGTGCCGGACTGGATCGTGTCGGAGCGCCCGTCGAGTATGGGCCCACCGCCGGCGGAGCCGCCCGACGCCCCCGCCGGGGAAGAGCGTATCCGCGGGACCGTCGGCTCGATCCGTCCGCTGGCACAATACGACAACACCTACATCATAGCCGCCGACCGCTCCGGCCTGCTGGTGATCGACCAGCACGTGGCGCACGAGCGTGTGCTTTATGAGCAGGTGCTGGCGCAGCTCGAGGCGCGCGGGGTCGAGGCGCAGCATTTGCTCGTCCCGGAAACTCTCGAGTTGTCCGCGCCCGAAGCCGCCGCTGTCGAGTCATACCGTGACCTGCTCGAATCGCTGGGATTCGTCATCGAGCCGTTCGGCGGCAATAGCTGGGCGGTGCGGACGGCGCCGTCCATTCTCGGCAACCGCAATCTCGGCGATACGGTGCGTGCCCTCCTTGCCTCGTTGGCACGCGGGGCGGGCCCCGAAGCCCTCGAAGACGCCCGTCAGGAGATGGCCGCGTCGATCGCGTGCCACGCCGCGGTACGCGCCAATCACCCGCTGTCGCGCGAGGAGATGGTCCGTTTGATCGCCGATCTGGAGCGCTGCGCGGCACCGACCCGATGCCCCCACGGCCGCCCCATCCTCCTCCGCGTCGATCACGACGAGCTCGAGCGCCGTATCGGTCGTCACTGAAGCCCGGGACTGCCGGACCGTCGTCCAAATAGCAACACGGCGACCCGACTCGGCCCCGTTGGTGCGCGCAGCACCCGGTACAAGAAGGCGGAGGAGGTTGACGGGAGGGGCGAGATCTCGACACTGCCCTTCGCGTGAAGTGCGGGTATTCGAGCGGCTTCGCCGCGCTTGCGGATCGCAAACACACGCGAGAGGACAGCATCGAGATCACACCCCTCCCTCAGATCTGATGCGCCGGGTCGGACCTGCCACGTCCCGCCGCC
>CAYSHI010000303.1:0-28023 GCA_964430745.1 uncultured Acidobacteriota bacterium
GCCATTTCGGCCACGCCGTTGTCCCACAGGGGTTTCTTCACGACCGCCATGCTGGGCTGAGCGACGAGCGACAGCACGAGCACGACGCCCAACGGAACGATGACGCGTTGCGCCGGGACAGAAAGTCGCCCAACGAACCAGGCGAAGCCGATTGCGGCGACGATGAGAATGCCCGGAATCAAGAACGGAACGAAGCGCCGCATGGTGCCCAGGTGAATGCCGAAATCCTGCAGCTGCGGGTTATAGAGGACGGGAACCGAGGCCACGGCAAACCCGGTCAAGAGAGCGACGGCGTCAGGATCGCGTGCTGCAACGATCCGGCGCACCACGATCCCGGCGAGGCTGGCGACGAACAGTGCCATCACGGGCCACGACAGATAGGCAGGGAACCACCGTATTGTGTCCGGGTATCGCGGCAGGCTCGCAAGAACATATCCCACGAGGTAAAGGCCCAGGAAGCCGCCGAGCGCCGCGGCCGCCAAACGAGCCCTGGTTCTTGGATCGGCGACGAGCTTTCGTGCCATCACGGTCGCGACGACTGCGGTGAGCGCGAGAACAGCGGAGCCAACCGTAAGCCACACTTCGGCTCTCGCCATCTCCAGTATCGAAACGACTTCGGCCCCGAGTGGAAGCCGCGGCAGTCGTTCCTCGAAGAAGGCAGCGTAGTTCGACGGGTAATGAACCAGATGGGCGAGTCCGTACAGGAGGACAGCCACGTAGCCCGCGGCGAAGTATCGAGCGTTCTCGATCCTGCGCCCCATTGCCAGGGCGACGCCGGCGAACGCGAGAATCCCGGCGGTCGTGGTCACAACCACGTCGACGCCCGTCAGCCCGGCGACGCCGAGCAGGCAACCCGCCACGGCGCCAACGACGCGGCTCTCGGTTCTCAGAAACAGGAGCACCGTCCACAGGCCGGCAAGCAGGAACAACTGCGCGAGGGTCTCGCTCATCGGCAGACGGCTGAACCAGATCTGCGGCATACACGCGAGCAACCATAACGAAGCGAAGAACCCGGCCTGCGGGCTGTGCAGCGCGCGACCCAAGCAGAAGGCTGCCGCGACCCCGCAAACGCCGAAGAAAGTGGCCACCCAGAACACCAGTGAGGCACCGAATAGCTGCGCAACGATCGCCAGCCAGATCGGAAACAGGGGCGAAAAACCCGGGGCTACGCTACCGGCCTCGATATCGAGAAACCCGATACCGCCCGAAAAACGGGCGCTCCGCCCTGTCTGGTCTCTCGCGACCTGGTTGCGAAACAGCTCCTCCCGAACTTCGAGGGGAATCCCGGCGAGGAGGGGATCGTCGAAGACGTACGAGCCGCTGCGCCCGATATGCACTCCGTAGCCGACGTACAGCGTCGAATCGCCTCCCCACAGTGTGGTCTGAAACGGCGGTGTGAAGGCCGCGGCGGCCAGCGCGAGCACGACGCAAAGGAGGATCATCGAACGCCCGGTGCCTCCCTGGTCGGGCTTGTTCGCCCCGCGCCCCGCGTTCGCCGCACCCGGCTCGCACTCTGCGGCCGGTTCCCCTTGGCGAAGCGGCTC
Source organism: uncultured Acidobacteriota bacterium (assembly GCA_964430745.1). GTDB lineage: Bacteria > Acidobacteriota > UBA890 > UBA890 > UBA890 > CBDCGW01. The sequence goes on from CAYSHI010000303.1 coordinate 1,545, forward strand.
TTTCTGCACGCCCGGCAGGCTCTGCGCCCCGTATCGCCGGCCAAGACGCCATGCCGCAACGGCAACGCCGGCGAGAATCAGCACGACGAAATCGATGTCGAAACGGCCGACCTGGGCCAGAAGTAGGGCCAGCACCGAGGTCAGCGCCAGGCTCAGAACGATCCCCACTCCGGCGCGCTCGAAAGCACAGAGCCCGGGCCCACCGCGGTCGCTTGCCGGAATCCGATTCACGACCAGATAACCGGGAAGAAAGCCGAGAAGCGGAAGGCTGAGAGCGACCTTCAGGACCTGAAGAAGCCCGAAGTCGACGGCGGGTGTCATTGGCTCATTCTTGCTTCCTGCGTAGAATCCGGCAAGCGTTGCTCTCTCCTCTGCTGCCGGTACCGCCTATGCCAGACGCGGCGAACCTCTGGAACCGAAGCCCGGACGCGGCATCCGTGCGTGACAATGCCGGCGAGTCGCGTCATGAGGTGGCGACGTGAGGGCCGCCGGCGAATCGCGCCTGCCGGGGCCACGTGCCTGGCCGGTCGTCGGTCAAGTGCCGGCCTTCCTCGCCGACAAGCTCGGCTTCCTTTCGGAATGCAGCGCGCGCTACGGCGACGTGGTGGAGCTTCACATCGGCGCCCGAACGTATCTCCTCAACAACCCGGCCGATATCGGTCACGTCCTCGTCGACAACCACCCGAACTACGGCAAGTCGGAACGACTCACGTCGGCGCGCGGCAAGAGGTTGGTGAGCTCGGGCGTGCTGTCGACATCGCCGCAAACACATGGTCCACGGCGACGACTGCTCCGACCCATGTTTCATCGCGCCACCATCACCCGCTTCGCCAAGACGATGGTGCGCAACACGCGCGCAGCCGTCGGCGCCTGGGGCGGCGGCGAGATAGACATAGAGCAGGAAATGGCGGACCTCACGCGCCGAAACATCCTCGCCGCCCTTTTCAGCGTCGACGCCCGTGGTTCCGGGGCCCGCCTGGACGAGGCGGTGGCCATTCGGCAGCAATACCTCGAGCACATCTTCGGATCATTGCTGCCGCTGCCGGAGTATCAACCCGCTCCCGTCAACCTTCGCTACCGGCGGGCCATTCGTCGAATCGACGAGTTCGTCCACGACGCTATCGAGGAGCGCCGTCGCGGGTCTGATCAGCCCGACGACCTCCTGTCGATGTTGATGCAAGCGCGTTATGAGGACGGCTCGGCTTTGACCGACAAGGAGATTCGCGACGAGGCATTGACCTTCTCGCTCACCGGCTACGAGACGGTCGGAGAGGCCCTGACGTGGACTCTCTTTCTGCTGGCCGAGCATCCTGCGATCGAGCGCCGGCTGCGGGAAGAAATCGACCAGGCGCTCGACGGGCGGGCACCTGAGCCCGACGACCTCGCCGGCCTCGACTACCTGAGCGCCGTGCTTGCGGAGTCGATGCGTCTCTATCCCCCGACGTGGATCGTCGTCCGCGTGGCAATCGACGACGATGAGTTACCCGGCGGGGCCCGCATCGCGAAGGGGTCCAAGCTCTATCTGTCTCAATGGGTAACACACCGAACCGGGCGTTATTTCCCGGATGCCGAGACCTTCGACCCCGATCGGTTCAGGAGCGCGGCCACTCCGGCGCATCCGAAGCACGCCTACTTTCCCTTCGGACTCGGGCCGAGGCGCTGCCTGGGCGAGAACTTCGCGCTGATGGAAGCCTGTCTGATTCTCGCCACCGTGCTGCAGAACGCGGAACTGACCGCTGTGCCGGGACAGACGATCGTTCCTCACCCCGGCCTCATATTGCGCCCTCGATACGGACTCAAAATGAGGATGCAGCCAACGCGAAAGGCTCGCGCTCGGTAGCGAGCCGACGGGCGTTGTTCAGCCGCCTCCGCCTCGGCCTTTTTTCGCCGGCGTCGACCGCCCTTGTTGACATCGCCCTCGCGGGCATGTAACTGTGAATGCTACATAGGTAGCATACGAAGCTCGTCGACGGGTCGGGGCCTCATGAGCCTGCAGATCCTGAACGGTGCGACACCACGAGGCCGGATATGTCCAAACGACGCTCTCTCAGTATGACGGCGATGGCCGTACTCAAAGCTATTGCCGCGGGGTATTGCTACGGCTTCGACATCATGGACGTCACGGGACTCCCGAGCGGCACGGTCTACCCGGCTCTCAGCCGGCTCGAGCGCGACGGAATGCTCGCCTTCTCCTGGGAAAGTCCCGACATCGCACACGACGAGAAGCGCCCGCCCCGCAAGTACTACGAGGTCACCACGGCGGGGCGCGACGCGCTGGACGAAAGCATGAAGCGCTTCGAGGCGCTGCAGCACATCGAGCCCGCGGGCAAGCGGGCCGGGGTAGAGAGCTGAGCGATGGGTCGGTCCCCGACAGGAACACCGAACGGCCCCGGAAACAGCCGCCCCGGCGAACCGCACAGCGGCGGACGCCGCTTGCTGCGCGCTTGCATGGCGCTCATCGACGTTGCCGGATTGCTCGTGCCCCGCACGCAACGCCACGACTGGCGCAACGAATGGCGAGCAGAGCTCTGGTACCGCGGCCGGCAGGCGGCCGCGACGGCCGCGCTGCAGGGCCGGGCGTCGCGAGGCATGGAAACCGAAGAAGCAAACCACTCCCCCCACGAAGCCCCCGACGACACGCTACGCGTCCGCCAACGCCGGCAGCCGGCGTCGCCGCACCGTGACCTCGTTGTGCGGTCGCTCGGCGCTTTCCGCCACGCCGCCTGGCTACGCTCCCAGGAATGGAAACCCGAAATGCTCATGCAAGACCTCCGCTACGCCGTGCGCGCCCTGCGCCTCGCGCCCACGTTCACGATCATGGCGCTGCTGACCCTCGGCATCGGCATCGGCGCCAACGCCATCGTGTTCAACATGATGGACTCCGTGTTGCTGACGCCGTATCCGTTCGAGAACCCCGAGCAGATCGTCGACGTACACAGCACGTTTAGCGAAAGGCCCGAGGTCCTCAGCAGCCTCTCCTATCCCACCTATCTCGAGGTCCGACGGGCCGACATCTTCGACGACATCGCCGTGTGGGACTGGGAGCCCATGAACCTGCGTGGGGACGACGAAACCATTTTCATCGGCGTCGGGCAGGTGACGGCGAGTTTGTTCAATGTCATGCGCGTCGAGCCGATTCTCGGGCGCGGCTTCACCGCCGAGGAGGATGTTCCCGGGCAAGGTGGTGTGGTCGTCCTGACCGAGGGCTTCTGGCGCAGCCAGTACGCAGCCGACGTCGGCGTCATCGGCCGCACGATCCAGCTCGACGGCAGAGCGAGGGTCGTCATCGGCGTGATGCCGCACCGGTACGCGTTCCCCGACGAGATCCACGCCTGGGTGCCATTGGGTGTCACCGAGGAATCATCGCCCGTCGGCAACAACTGGCTCGGCAGTCTGGCCCGCATGAAGCCGGACATGAGCATGGAACAGACGGACGCGGCTCTGCAGCCGCTGGCGATTCGGCTGGAACGCGAGTATCCCGGCGAGAACCGTGATCGACGCCTGGCGGTGAGATCGTTGCGCGAGCGCCGCGTAGGTGATGTCCGGCCTTTCATGGTGATTCTGCTCGGAGCGGTTGGCTTCTTGCTGCTGATCGTGTGCGCCAACGTCGCCAACCTCCTGCTGGCACGAGCATCGGCGCGCGAGCGAGAGATCTCCGTGCGCCTCGCGCTCGGGGCCAGCCGAACCCGACTCGTGCGGCAACTGCTGACCGAGAGCCTGCTTCTCTCACTCGGCGGCCTCGTGCTCGGTTTCATGTTCAGCAGATGGGCTGTCAGCGCCATCTTCGCAACGATTCCGGTCGAGTTGCCGGTGTGGATCGAGATCCGCACCGGCCTCACCGACGTGCTGTTCATGGCCGGCGTAACGCTCGCGGCAACGGTCTTGTTCGGACTCGTGCCGGCGCTTCAGGCGACACGTCCCGATGTACGGGGGGCACTGGCCGAAACTTCCGGCCGCGCGTCCGGTGGCTTCCGGCGACGACTGACGCGTAACACGTTGGTCGTCGCGGAGGTGGCGCTCTCCATGGTGTTGCTGGTCGGCGCGGGCTTGATGGCACGCAGTTTCACCGAGCTATCGCGGGTCGACCCCGGCTTCGAGACAGAGAATCGCCTCATGGCGACGATGCAAATGCCGCGCGGCAAGTACACCAACGGGGAGAGCCGCGTGACGTTCTATAGAGAAATGATGGAGCACCTCGCAGCGCTTCCGGGCGTCCGGGGCGTTGGCGCCGTAAGCCGTATTCCGATCCGTGGGAGCACCAACACGCAGTGGTTCATGTACGAGGGCCAGGATTCCGAAGAAGCGCGCCGGAACCCGTCGGCGCTGCACAACTCGGCAAGCCCGGGCTACTTCGATGCGATGGGCATTCCGGTGCTGTCGGGGCGTCCTTTCGCCGACGCCGACACCGCCGCCGCAACACGTGTCGCCCTCATCAACGACGTCGCCGCGGATCATTACTTCCCCGAGGGCGACGTGCTCGGTCGCCGCATCACCTTCGATGCCGAGGAGTGGTGGGAGATCGTCGGCGTCGTCGGCAGCGTGCGTCACTTCGACCTCGACGTCCCGCCCGAGCTCCAGGTCTACGTGCCGTACGAGCAGGTGCCGTCGGGCCGCTTGAGCATCGTCCTGCACACGCAGGGAGACCCGGCGGCGATGGCGTCGCAGCTTCGCAGCGAGATCCGCTCTATCGACCCCGACCAGGCGCTCTACGACCTCATGCCGATGACCGACTCCTTAGCGGAGTCGATCTGGCAAATCGGCTTCTTTACGAACCTCATGCGCATCTTCGCGCTCATCGCCGCGGTTATCGCCGCCGTCGGCATCTACGGCGTAACGTCGTACGCCGTGTCGCGTCGCACGCAGGAGCTCGGCGTGCGCATGCCGCTCGGCGCCGAGCGCGCTCACATCATGCGCATGGTGATTCGCCAATCAATGACGGTGGTGCTCATCGGCGTTGTCATCGGCCTCGCTCTCGCGGCGGCACAGGGGGCGGCTCTCCAGGCGATGCTGTACGAGGTCAGCGGTGCAGACCCATTGACGTTCGCCACCGTCGTGGGGTTGGTGTTCGGTGTCAGCCTGCTCGCGGCCTGGCTGCCCGCGCGCCGAGCAACCCGGCTGGATCCGGTGATGGCTCTGAGGGATCAGTAGCAGGCCCGGCGACAACGTTTCGACGCGCCCGGGTCGCTGGACCGGGCCGTGGCGCCGCGGGGCGCGGCAGCGACGCTCATTCTGTACGATGTGTTCGTCTGAGTGACCGAAAGGCCGAGCCCGATGAAAAGCGCACTGCACGCCCTCGTTGTCATTTCCATCGCCATGACGGCCTGCGCCGATCCCGCAGAACAGGAGACCCCGATGACACCGGAAGCGCCTCCGGCCACCGTGACGCGCGAGCCGTTTGCCGCACTTCCGGACGGTCGCGAGGTGGAGCTGTTCACCCTCACGAACGCCGACGGCATCGAGGTTCGCATCATCGAGTACGGCGGCATCATCCTGTCGCTGACGACGCCTGATCGTGACGGCAACATGGGCGACATCGTGCTCGGATACGACGACCTCGACGGCTACCTCGACGTCACGCCGTACTTCGGTGCTCTCATCGGCCGATATGGAAATCGCATCGGCGGAGCGCGCTTCACCCTCGACGACGTCGAGTACTCCCTCGCTGCCAACAACGATGCCAATCATCTGCACGGCGGCGATGTCGGCTACGACAAGGTCCTGTGGTCCGGAACGCCGATCGAAAGCCCGGGAACGGGCAGCGCCGGCGCTGAGGGTACCGACACCGCCGGCGTGAGGCTCACCTACACCAGCGCCGACGGCGAGGAGGGTTATCCCGGCACGCTGCGCGTCGAGGTGGACTACGTGCTCAACGGCAACAACGAGCTCGTGATCGACTATCGGGCGACCGCCGACCAGGCAACGCCGGTCAACCTGACCCATCACTCGTACTTCAACCTTGCCGGATCCGGCGACATTCTCGGCCACGAGCTGATGGTCAACGCGCAGCGCTACACTCCCGTCGACGACACCCTTATTCCTACCGGCGAGCTGGCGCCGGTAGGTGATACGCCGTTCGACTTCCGCGCACCCGCGGCGATCGGCGCACGTATCGGCGACGGCGACGAGCAACTCGATTTCGGCGGCGGCTACGACCACAACTTCGTGCTCGACCGTCGCGACTCCGGCGCTTCGATCAGTGCCGATGGAACACTTCCCGAGATGGTGCTCGCCGCCCGCGTCACCGAGCCGAACAGCGGTCGCGTGCTCGAGGTCAAGACCACCGAGCCGGGCCTGCAGTTTTACTCCGGCAACTTCCTCGACGGCACCATCACCGGCAAAGGCGGCCAAGCCTACGAGCATCGCTCGGGCTTCTGCCTCGAGACGCAACACTTTCCGGACTCACCCAACCAGCCGGACTTTCCGTCGACCATCCTGAGGCCCGGCGAGCAATATCGCTCGCGCACCATCTACCGGTTCACCACGGACCGCTAGTGTGCTGTCTCCAACATGGCTTGACACTTGCGGAGGGAATTGCGGGCGAGCTCAAGGAAGGGCGAGGAAGGCGATGCTTCGGCATCGTCGACGACCCCTGACGCCGAGATCGCGCGCAATCCCCTCTGCCCGTAGGGTAGCGGCGGGACGGGGCGATTCCTTTGTCGCGGCTCCTCGACGAAGTATGCACATCGCCGTCGTCGCCTCTCCGTGGACTCGCCCCGTCGCGCTCGCTACAAGTGTCAAGCCATGTTGGAGACAGCACACTAGGGACCGACCGAGGTCGCCGCCGGAGCATCAACGATAGGCAACCTGTCGCTGAGCGATGTCCAGCACGAGGACGAGCAATCGGTCGTGCTCGTATCGGTAGATGACACGGACGGGGCCGACGCGGAAAGAGCGTCTTCCGCGCAAGGGGCCTTGGAGGGGTTTGCCGGCATCGGGATCTTGCGCCAACCGGTCGAGGGCGTTGTCGACGCGTACGAACAGGCGGCGATCAGATCGCGCCAGCTTTTCGTAGCTCCTGCGCGCGTGGCTCGACAGCCTAACCGTCGTCATTGCCGGCGAGCGCGGCGCGCAGGTCCTCGAGGGAGTGGCCGCCGTCGCCGAGGATCTCCTCTTCCGCCTCGGCCAGGCGTTTGACGAGGGCCCGGTCGGAGAGAATCTCGATCGTCTCCAGCAATCCCTCGAGCTCGTCGGCCGCTATCAACACGGCCTCGGCCCGCCCATGGCGCGTGATGACGAAACGCTCGAACTGCTTGTGCGCGCGCTCGACAAGCTCGGAGATTCGCGGCCTCAGATCGGTGAGCGAGATGATCTCGGTCGACATGATGGTGGACGCGGCGGTTTCGTGCTGGAGGAAGAAGTGAGTGTCGAAGCGCATCGAAACTTTACACGATCACGTACATGAATCACTAGTCAGGTCGAGCCGAACGGCTCATCGCCCTCATGTGACGGACACGGCGCGGTGGTTTCGGGAAACATGCGGCCCGACCCGCAGCCGCGCGACCGATCGTCGCCGGTCCCAGGACCCGCGGTGACGGCGAGCGTCAGCGCTCCGTCGACAGCCAGACCGCCATCTCGCCCGGCCCGCGGTTGGCCCAGGCGAAGTACGGCACGGCGAACAACTCGAAAGGCTCACCGCCTCGTAGCCCCTCTCCGCGGACCACCGTGACACCACCGAGCATGTCGGGGCGGTGCTCGGTGCTGAGGGCGGTGTCGGCGGACAGCGCCACGTCCAGAGCGGTTCCGCCGTTGTCGATCGCCTCGATCGCGTACACGACAGGGCCACGCTGAATGGCCATGCGCCCGGCGTTGTTCTCGACGCTCGGGTGGGCGGTTACGCGTCTCGCCGGCATCGGCAAGTCCAACTCGACGGTGTCGCCGGCACTCCAGCTCCGATCGATGACCGCGAAGCCGCCGTCCATCTGCAGCGGAGCCTCCTCCCCATTGATTCTCAGCACCGGTTCCTCATCGGACGAATCCGCGAACGTATAGAGAAGCGACGGTACGGGCTCGTTGCGAGCCCAGCCCGGAATACGAATGCGCATCTCGAACTCGGTCGCAGCCTCCGCCACGGATCCGGCCGGCGCGGCGCCCGATCCCGAGGCATCGGCGTTCGCTCCGGCGGGGCCGGTGACAGGCTCGACGGTGAGTCGCACGGCGCCGTTCCAGGGGTACTCGGTCTCCTGCTTGATGCGCACCGGCCCGGCCGGCAGCTCGATCTCCGCCTCGCTGCCGACGAACAGGTTCACGTACACCCGGCCACCCTGGTGCGCGTACACGAAGCCCGGGAGCTGCCCCATCAACCGCGCCAGGTTCGACGGGCAGCAGGCAGTGCCGAAGTACTCCCGCCGCTGGTGATCGCCGTCGGATTCCAGCGGGTTGGTGTAGAAGAACGAGTTGCCCTCGAGCGACACGCCCGACAGAAAGCCGTTGTAGAGAATGCGCTCCATGATGTCGAGGTAGCGGGCGTCGCCGGTGGCGAGGAACATGCGGTGGTTCCACATGTCCAGACCGATGGCGGCGCAGGTCTCGGCGTAGGCGCTTTGGTTCGGCAACTGGTAGGCGTCGCCGAACGACTCCATCGATCCCGCCGCACCGATACCGCCGGTCAGGTACATCTTCTTGGCGGCGACGTCGTCCCACAACGCGTCGAGCGCCTCACGATAACCGGGCGCATCGGCGCGGGCGGCCACGTCGGCCATACCCATGTACAAGTACATGGCGCGCACCGAATGGCCCACGGCCTCGGTCTGCTCCGTCACCGGAAGGTGGTCCTGCCTGTAGATGCGGTTGTCGTAGCGCTCGAGCTCGCTGCCCTCGGGCTCGCCGGCGTAGGTGTGCTCACCACCACGCTCGTCGAGGAAGAACTTCGCCAAGTTCAAGTAACGCTGTTCGCCGGTAACGTCGTAGAGCTTCACCAGCGCCAGCTCGATCTCCTCGTGTCCGGACGTGTCCTTCCTCTTGCCGGGCTCGGGACCGAAGACGCCATCGATATGGTCGGCGGCTTTGATCGCGACGTCGAGCAGCGTGCGCTTGCCGGTGGCCCGGTAGTGGGCCACTGCCGCCTCGATCATGTGTCCGTTGCCGTAAAGCTCGTGGCTGTTGGAGTTGGTCAGCTCCCAGCGCGTGGTCGACACGCCGCGGGGCGGGTTTTCCGGATCAATCGTCCACGCGGGAAAGATGTAGCCATCTTCCATCTGCGACGCGACGATCAAATCGATGAGCTCATCGACCTGCGCGTCGAGCGCCGGATCGTAGGTTTGGGCAAGCGCGTACGACGCCGCTTCGATCGACTTGTAGACATCTGAATCGTTGTATCGCTGCCCCTCGAACGGCCCCTCCATCTCGCCGGCCGATTTACGGAAGTTGTCGATGCGTCCGGTCTCTTCGTTTTGCCGCGCCAGATGCGGGATGGTCACGGTGCGGTTGGTCTCCATCCGCGGCGCCCAGAAGTCGTCGGTGAGCTGCACCTGGGTGAAGACCACCGGCTCGATTTGCCATTCGTCGGGACCGGGCGGCATGGGCGGCGCGCCGGTATCGCGAGCGGCGGGACCGCATCCGGTCGCCCCGATCGCTGCCACGGCAACGACCGCGACGAGCACTGCGTGGAGGACACGGACGGCGTCCTGCCGGGCGGTCCACGTTCGAGAGCAGACGCGGAGCGCGTCGCGCAGGATGCGGCGTGGTCCAGATACGGCGCGGCGGCGGAAGGGGTATCCGAAACGGGAAGCGGCGCTCATCGGATTCGACATCGGCAGTGCTCCAAGATCGAGTTCGAGATTGCGGTGACGTTGAAGCTACCACCGAACCACGGGGGCGTCACCGGCTTGCATCGGCGACCGTTACGGCTTGGACGCCGCCATGCTAGCGGGCCAGGTGCTCGCGACTCAGACCCTTGAGCGAAGACGCCCCGACCAGCTGCATCGAGCGCTCCAACTCGGTCCGCAACATGAGCAAGACCGCGTCGACGCCCGCCTGACCGAACGCCCCGAGGCCCCAGAGGTACGGCCGCCCGATGCCGACCGCCGTCGCGCCCAGCGCCAGCGCCTTGAGCATGTCGGTGCCGCGACGAAAACCGCTGTCGACGATGACGGGCACCCGGCCGGCCGCGCCCTCGAGCACTTCGGGGAGGCTGTCGATCGTGCCGCGACCTGATTCTTCGGCACGGCCGCCGTGGTTCGAGACCACGATGCCGTCGACGCCGTGCTCGACGCACAGCTCGGCGTCCTCGCGCGTGACGATGCCCTTGACCACCAGCTTCATCGCCGTCGCGTCCCTGAGCCGGTCGACGAATTCCCAGGTGGAAGCGGGATTGTCGAGATCGGTGACGTCGGTGAGGTCGAGACCATCGAACATGGGCTTGCGGCGCACCATCCCGGCAATACCCGCGGATTCGGGCAGATGACACGCGCTGCAGTCGCGCGGGTCCTCCTGTTTGCCGGCGGCGAGCGTCTCGCGGTTGCTGTCCACCGGCAAATCCACCGTCAGCACGACCACCGGGCAGCCCGCGGCCTCGACGCGGCGCAGGATCTGCGTCGCCACCGCCCACTGATCCGTCGGATAGAGCTGATACCAGACGGGCTCGCCGCGGGCCTCGTTGACCTCTTCCACGGAGCTGGTGCTGACCGTCGAGAGCATCTGCAGATGGCGACGACGTCTCGCCGCGCGCGCGACGGCAACCTCGCCGTCGGGATGAAACGCCTTCTGGCTGCCGCACGGCTGCACCACGATCGGTGTCTCCCACCGCTGCCCGAAGATCTCGGTGGACAGATCAACTTCGGCGACATCGACGAGGCGACGGGGGCGAAGTTGCAGGCGAGCGATCGCCTCGCGATTCGCGCGCAGCGTCTGCTCGCCGTCCACTCCGGTGGCCATGTAGGCGAAGTGCGCCGGCGGCACGTTGGCGCGCGCCGTGGCTTCGAAGTCGAAGACATTCACCGCTTGGTCGGGCGAGTAGATCACCCGCCCCTGTTCGCTGACGAACTGGGCAAGCTCGGCGATCGCGTCGTCGTCGAATCGCGTGCCTGCCGGGCCCATGGCATCGCCCGCGGTGGAAGCGATCGGCCAACCATAAAGACCTGCGCCCGCAAGCAACGGGCTCCCTGCGAGATAACGGAGAAAACTGCGGCGGGTCGGTTTCATGCGCGCAACACTACCCGCGCCGGTCGGGGCGCGAAAGAGGCGGGGGCCCCGGTTGGCACAGCGGTGCGTAGAGGTTTACCGTTGAGCCGAAACCATACATCCGGGTCGCAATATCGAAAGAGAGGCGCATCGTGAAGCACTTCGCCCGTCCGGTACTCGTTCCTGCCGTCTGCTTCGTGTCTTTGCTCGCCGTCGTCGCCATCGCCGGCCTCGTCACGCCGCTGGCCGCTCAGGAGAGCACCTTCGAACAGCTCAAGGAGATCGCCATCGTCGAGGAGTTGGTGATGGTGCCGATGAGGGACGGTGTCGGTCTGGCGACCAACGTCTACCGGCCGAAGACCTCCGAGAACACGCCGGTGCCCACGATCTTCGTGCGGACCCCCTACAACATGAACATGTGGCGTGACGGCGAGCACCTGGACGGCCGCTACGGGGCGATCCTCGAGGCGGTTCGCCGCGGCTACGCCTACGTCAACCAGAACGAGCGCGGCCGCTATTACTCCGACGGTGAGTGGGACATTCTGGGACCGCCCAAGACCGACGGCTACGACACGCTCACCTGGGTCGAGAATCAGCCCTGGTCGAACGGCAAAGTGGGAACCTACGGCTGCTCGTCGACGGCCGAGTGGCAGATGGGGCTGGCTTCGCTCGACCACCCCGCGCACGCCGCCATGGTTCCGCAGGGATTCGGAGCAGGGGTCGGCCGCGTCGGGCAGTGGTACGAGCAGGGGAACTGGTACCGCGGCGGCGCCGAGCAGATGCTGTTCTTCACTTGGTTGTACGGCGTGCAAAACACCCAACGACCGCGCTTCGACCGGGACGTGTCACGGGAGGACCGTGTCAGGCTCTCCCGCTACTTCGACCTCGGGCCCGAGATGCCGCGGGTGGACTGGGAGACGGCCCTCTGGCACCTGCCGCTCGAAGACATCATGCGCAACGTCGACGGCCCGGAGGGGATCTTCGCCGACCCGGCGCCGGTGGCCACCGGTGGCAGCATGATCCAGCGCACGCCCGATGATCCGGCCTGGTACGAAGGCGGCCTCTACTACGACGACGAGCCCTACGCCGTGCCGACGCTGTGGTTCATGTCCTGGTACGACGTCTCGGTGGGGCCGAATCTCGCGCTGTACAACCACGCCCGCGAGAGCGGCGTCGACGCAGAGACACGCGACAACCAGTTCGCCATGGTCGCCCCGGTGGCCCACTGCGCGTTCACCCGCGCCACCGAGGACACCGTGGTCGGCGAGCGCAGCATGGGCGATGCCCGCTGGGAATACAACGAGCTCATCTACTCCTGGTGGGACTACTGGCTCAAGGGCGAGGACAACAACATCACCGAGACCCTCCCCGATGTTCGCTACTACTCCATGGGTGCTAACGAATGGAAAACGGCCACCTCATGGCCGCCGCCGAACGTCGACATGCAGACCTACTACCTGGACTCCGGCGGCAGCGCCAATACGCTCAGCGGCGACGGTGTGCTGACCATGGAAAGCCCGTCCACCGACAATCCCGATTCCTTAGCCTACGACCCGTTCGACCCGGTGATGTCCTACGGCGGCAACGTCTGTTGCACCGGGAGCGCCATCCAGGCGGGCTCGTTCGACCAATCGGCCATCGAAGCGGAGCGCGAGGACATTCTCGTGTATACGACCGAGCCCTTCGTCGACGGCCTCGACATCGCCGGCCACATCGAGGTCACGCTATACGTCTCCTCGGACGCCAAGGACACCGACTTCACCGTGAAGTTGCTCGACGTCTACCCCGACGGCCGCGCGTACAACCTCGACGAGACCATCCAGCGGGTGCGCTACCGGGAGGGGTACGACAAGGCGGTGTTCATGGAGGAGGGCGAGGTCTACGCCGTCGACATCGGGCCGCTGACCACCGCCAATTACTTCAAGCCGGGTCATTCGCTGCGCATCGAGGTGTCGAGCTCCAACTTCCCGCGCTTCACCCGCAACTTGAACACCGGCGGCAACATCTACAGCGAGACCGAAGGCGTGGTGGCAAACAACTCCGTGCACCACTCCACCCAGTACCCGTCACAGATCAGAATTCCCGTGATGCGTTAACCGAGATCAGTTCGCCTCTCCCTCGCTTCCATTTATCTCCTCGGCGAGGGCGTTGCGAACGGCGGCGGCGATCCATGCGGGAGTATCTTCGTGCCGCGGCAGCGCACGCACTTTGCCGTTGCGCCCGATCACATAGAGAAACGTGGAGTGGGCCACCAGGGGACCCATCGCGGAGCCTGAGTCCTCGATCTCGTAGGCAGCTCCGTATTGCGCCACCACCGCATCGATCTGCTCGCGACTCCGCGTCAGGCCGATGGAGTCGAGGCTGAAGTAGCCGAGCTATTCCGCCAGGGCGTCCAGTGTGTCTGAAAAGGCGCCCCTGGTCGCCACCGAGATTCAGTTTTCCGCTTGCGCGCCTTGCATCATCGTAGTAAAGAACTTTATATCTTAAAGTCCACGAAGAGGAAACCCCCGGTGCGCATCGATATCATCGTCGTTTACGTCCAGCGCTACACGTGGGGGCACGAGAAGCATTTCGTGCCGCCCATCACGGGTATCCACCTGGCGGCCATCACCCCACCCCACCACGAGGTGCGCGTCATCCACCAGCAGGTAGAGTCGGGCGACCTCGACACCGACGCCGACGTGGTGGCGCTCTCGTTCTTCAGCGGGTTCGCTGACGAGGCCTACCGCCTTGCCGACGCCTTCCGGGCGCGGGGCAAGACCGTCATCGCGGGTGGACCGCATGCGACCTACTGGGCGGAGGAGTGCCTGGAACACTGCGACGCCGTGGTGCAGGGAGAGGCCGAGTCGAGCTGGCCCCGGTTGCTCGAAGATATCGAGAGGCACCGGCTGCAGACCGTGTATCGCTCCGCCCCGCCGGACCTCGACGGTATTCCGACGCCACGCTACGACTTGTTGCCCTCCCGCTTCTTCGTGCCGCGTGTCGTACAGGCCACTCGCGGGTGCCCTTTCCGTTGTTCGTTTTGCACGGTGCCGAGCCTGAACCCCGGTTTTCGTACCCGCCCGATCGACGACGTCCTCGCGGACATCGACTACGACGAGTTTCCCCACTGGTGGCAACGTCGGGTGGTGTGGTTCTGGGACGACAACCTCACGGCCCGGCGCTCGTACGTGAAGGCTTTGCTGCGAGAGATGATTCCCCGGAAGCGCTGGTGGCTGACACAGGCGAGCATGGACGTCGCGCGAGATCCCGAGTTGCTCGACCTCATGGAGGCCTCCGGCTGCATCGGGGTCTTCTTCGGCATCGAGACCTTCGGAACGGAATCCTTGAGGGACGCCGGAAAGCCGCAGAACCGGATCATCGAGTACCGCGAGGCCGTCGCGCGCCTCCACGAGCGCGGCATCTGCGTGATGGCCGGGTTCGTTTCGGGCTTCGACGGTGATGACGCCGAGAGCATCGTCGGCATGGCCGACCGCCTGCAGGAAATCGGCATCGATGTGCCTTTCCTGAGCGTGCTCACGCCCTACCGGGGAACGCCTCAGTACGATCGCTTCGTCAGCGAAGGCCGGATCCTCCCGGATCGCGGCTGGGACTTCTACAACGGCTACAACGTGACCTTCCAGCCGAAACGGCTCGGTACGGCGGAGCTTCTCGACGCTCATCGAGAACTATGGTGCCGAGCCTTTGCACCACAACGCGCTGCTGACCGTATCGCCCGGGGCGCACGACACCTGCGAGCAGGCGCCGCACTGATGTCCGCCGCGATGAACGGCTTCTACGGTCTCAAACGCGCGCGCGGCAACCTCCCGCGGGACATGCGTGGGCTCGGCGGACCTGCCGTCGAGGAGGCTCCGTCCTGCGTTGCACAAAGCCATGGAGGACGGCCACCGGCTCACCCCCTCGCGGGCGAGCTAGAGAAACGCCTGGAGGGCCTGGAGGCGACCGGCCGCGCGTCACGTGGATGACGCGCGGCCGTCAAAGATCGCCTCGCTAACCTGTCAGGCCCTGGCCTCAGCCTATGAAGCTCTGGCCTTGGCAATCGCCCTCGTCTCTTCGTCATCGAAGACCAACTTCACGTCGAAGTCGAGGACGCTGTTCCAGTTGAGGCCCCAATTCGCGACCGCGGCCGCATCGTCCGATTCGACGATCGCCACGCCGGTAAACCCGGCGAGATCGTGCCACCGCCCGATCATGCGAATCGAGTCGCCGAGATCGGCCTTGTCGTCTTCCGGACTCATCTGGCTGAACGCCTTGAGAGTGTCGTGCCGGTGCGCTTCGTGGAGTCTCCACGTGACCATGAACTTCATCTATCCTCCGGGGTTGCTGATAAGAAACGACTCGGGAGTGTAAGCGCGGGCGGCGTGAAAGGCCAGACTGTGGGTGGGCCAAGCCCGGATCGCCACGGTGATCACCGAGACCCGGGCGCGGGGCCTTTCGAGCGGCGGACCGATGAGGGGATGCAGGCGGCGACCACGGCGTCGCCGGTGATGTTGGTCGTCGTTCGCATCATGTCCAGAAGACGGTCGACGCCAAGCACGAGGGCGACCCCGGCCACCGGTACGGAGATCGTCTCCAGGATGACGATCAGGAACACGACGCCGATGCTCGGAATGGCCACCGCGCCGATCGAGCCGATCAACGAGATGCCGACGATGCTCAGCAGATCGAAAGCTCCCAGCTGTTTTCCGAAGGCCTGGGCGAGGAACACCGCCGCCACCGAAAGAAACATCGCCGTGCCGTTCATGTGCAACGTCGCGCCGAGCGGCAGGACGAACGACGTCACCTCGTCCGAGAGGTTCAGCTCGTCGCGGCATTGCTCCATGTTCACGGGCAGCGCCGCTGCGCTCGAGCTCGTCGAGAACGCCACCAGCATTGCCGGCGACAACGCGCGAAAGAAGTCGCCGACGCCGGTTGCGGAGAAGGCGCGGAGCAGCAGCGGAAAGACGACAAACGTCTGCACCACAAGCACGAGCGTGAGGGTGACAAAGTAGCCGCCCAGCGCCCGCAACAGCAGGCCGATCTGCGCGGGGTCGTCGGGAGCGACGGTCACCAGAGCGTCGGCAATGAGGGCGAAGACGCCGATCGGCGCCAGCTTCATGCCCAGCCTGACGAGCTGGATGACGACCTCCGCGATGCCATCAAGCAGTCGCAGGACGGGCTCGGCCTTCTCTGTCGGCACACTCAGCAGGGCAACACCGAGCACCAGGGCGACGAAGACGAGCTGCAGCAGATTGGCATTGTTCGACGCGGCAGCCACGAGGTTCTCGGGCACCAGGTCGACCAGCGCCTGCAGCGGCCCGCCGCCGCGGAGGCCGGCGGCCGACTCGGCGGACGTGGCCATGGAGGCGCCATACGCGGAGACGAGGTCGGCCCTCATGTCGGCCGGCAGATCGACGCCCGGCCGTAGCACGAGCGTCGCCGCCACAGCGATCACCGAGGCCAGCAGGCTCAACGCCAAGAACGCACCGATGGTGCGCGCGCCGATGAGCGACAGCTTGCGCACGTCCGCCAGCGAAGCGACGCCGAGTATCAGCGTGGAGAAGACCAGCGGAACCGCGATGAGCTTGAGGAAGTTCAGGAACAGGCGACCGAAGGGCGCGATCCACGCCCCCGTGAAAGCGTCCCAGCCGGCAAGGCCGGCAACGAGCCCATAGGCAAGCCCGGCGACGAGCGCTATCAGAACCTGCCAGTAGGTTCGTCGGTACCAAGGCACGCGCGCGGAAGACAGATTGCTGACGGCCTGACGATCCGGCTTCATGCGCCGCAGTGTAGCGGTAGACTTCGCTTCATGCCCGGTACCCACGAGTACGTATCCGACCCGCGCAACGACGAAGTGCTCATCTACTTGAACGGTGAGCTCGTGCCGCGTGCGGAGGCGAAGGTATCCGTGTTCGACTCCGGCTTCGCCCTCGGCGACGGGGTGTGGGAAGGGCTGCGGCTACACAACGGGGAGTTCGCGTTTCTCGACAAGCACCTCGACCGCCTTTTCGAGGGCGCGGCGACGATGCAGATCGACCTCGGCATGAGCCGCGACGAGCTCGTCGAGGCCCTGTACCGAACCGTGCGCGAGAACGGCATGGAGTCGGGGGTGCACGTCCGTCTCATGGTGACGCGCGGCCTCAAGCACACCCCCTCGCAAGATCCCCGAGTCAACGTCGGGCCTCCCACCGTGGTGATCGCGGCCGAGCACAAGGAAGCGAGCCCGGAGCCGCGCGAGAAGGGCATTTCCCTGATGACCTCTCACATCCGGCGCGGTCGCGCCGACGTGCAGGATCCGAAGATCAACTCGCACAGCAAGCTCAACTGCATCCTCGCCATGCTCGGAGCAATCAATGTCGGAGCCGACGAGGCACTGATGCTCGATCCACAGGGGTTCGTCGCCACCTGCAACGCGACGAACTTCTTCGTCGTGCGCCACGATGAGGTATGGACGTCGACCGGCGACTACTGCCTAAACGGAGTGACCCGCGGGGTCGTGCTGGAGGTTTGCCGCGCCAACGGCATTGCCGCTGCCGAGAAGAACTTCTCTCTCCCCGAGGTCTATTCGGCGGACGAAGCTTTCGTGACCGGTACGTTCGGCGGCCTCACGCCCGTGGTCGCCGTCGACCGCCGAGCCATCGGCGACGGCGCGCCGGGGAACATGACGCGTCGCCTGACGGATCTCTACGAGAGCCGCATCGAGGCCGGGATCACGAGAGCTTCCTGAGCAGGCCACTCATCGTGCCAGGCGGAAAGGTCGCCTTCGCCTGAACAGGCTCCCATCGTGCCGGGCGGAAAGGCCGCCTTCGCGGCCGTCCCATGGAAGCAAGGCGCTTGCAACGTTGATTAGCCGGCATTGGGACATGTACATTGTACATATGAAGAGGATCACCGCGTCGGACGCGCGTAAGGACTGGTTCCGGCTCCTGGACGAGGTCGCCGCCGGCGAGAAGGTCGTTATCGAGCGTCGTGGAAGACGCATCGTGCTCTCCTGCGAGGAAACCGCCGGGGAGACGGCGACGATTCCCGACTACGGCGCGCTGATCCGGGCCTCGGATGCCGACGAGGCGGAGCATTGGTCGTGGGACTGGTCGGAAGAGGGCCTCGAGTCGGTGAAGAAGCCGAGCCCGTGACCCTGCTTCTCGATACCCACTTCCTCATCTGGCTGGTGCTCGACTCGGCGCGTCTTCGCGAGTTTCCCTGGCTCGACGCACATCGACCATGGGGCGTCTCCCCCGTAGCGCTTCTAGAGGTCCAGTTTCTCTCGGAGGTCGGGCGGTTGACCGTTCGAAACCCCGATTTCGTCGACGCCGTCACGGCGGACGCCCGTTTCGTCATCGACGACGCTCCGTTGGCAGCCGTGTTCCGCAAAGCCCTCCTGCTCAACTGGACGAGAGACCCCTTCGATCGCCTGCTCGCCGCCCACAGCCTCGCCCGCAGGGTGCCGTTGTGCAGTCTCGACGAAACGATACGGAGCCACCACCGGCTGCTTCCCGGCGAGCTCCGAAGCGAAAGAGGAGCGAGGTGACCTTCGACGGCGATCCTTCTTCGGTCGCCGCATGCCGCCCCCTTCTTCGGTCGCCGCACGCCGCCGCCCCGTCAGCGGCTCGCGTCTCCGCGGATCATCCGTAGCCCGAAGACCGTGGCGATCTGGCTGCCTTCGTCGGCCTCGAACCGGATCGTTACGCTGCGCTTTCCCGCAACGACATTCGTCGGAACGGGGTACTCGACATCGTAGAAACGGGGCGGATCCGAGCGGCCGATGTCGGGGGAGGCGATCACCTCGCCGTCGACGAGGACCTCGAACGACGCCGGCGTGCCGCGTCGATCCTCGCTGTAGTAGGTGAGGATCAGCACCATGGGGTGTTCGGGCTCGACGGGGACGTCGTAGGAGAACCAACTCTGCCCGCGCCGGCCGGGGCGCCCCTCTATTCGTTGCGGCTGCGAATCCTCAGGGGCCTGCAAGTTGAAAGGACGGTCGAAGGTGGTCTCGCCGGGCTCCAGGTAGGCGACGGTGGCGGCCTCGAGGCGACGAATCCGCTCGGCCTCGGCCGCGTAACCGGCCTTCTCCTCTTCCCACTCCTCGGGCGTGAAGAGATCCCAGTAGGTCGAGTAGATGCGGCGGTGCAGGCCGTACATCGGGACGAAGTCGACGTCCTGCGATGCGCCGGTTTCGTCGGGGACGCGGCCGACGCCGTCGGTGCGGAAGCGACCGGGTTGATCTGACGACACTGGCACCAGCCATTCGGCCAAAGGCCGCTCGGCGGCCACGAACACGGGGACCTTCGGCGGCTCCGGGCGGGGGCTTGGCACCGCTTCGTCGTCGCCGCCACCGCGTCCGCGACGTCGCTCGGGCTCGGGGCCGAGATCCCCGGCGAGGACCAGGGGGCCCCACATCAGCGAGACGCGGCGCGGGTTGTCGGGCACGGCTTCGATCCGCAGTGTCTTGGGCAGCGCCACCTCGACGGTGTCGCCGCCGCGCCACTGGCGGTCGATCTCGACGTAGGTGCTGGCGGGGTAGTCGGAGTCGTACCGGCGCAGACCACGTGGGTCCTCGGGCTCGTCACGTCCGCCTTGGCGCGGCGTCGGTGGGGCGGCTCGGCCGGTGTCGACGGCACGGCCGTTGACGCGCACGGCGAAGCCGTCATCGACCCAGAAGGGGCGACGCAGTGCCAGCGTGAACCGCCGCGGCGACGGCACGTCCATCGTCAGCGTCGCCGATTCACCCAGGGGAAAATCGGTCGCCATCGTCAGACCGATGCCGGCGTCGCCCCATCGCGCCTCGGAGGGAGCGTACAGATTCACCCACAGCTTGTCGTCGGCGTGGTAATAAACGCCTTCGCCGTGCAGCGCGTGGGACTCCATGCCGGAACCGACGCAACAGGTGAACGAGCGGAACATGTTCTGGTACTCGCGTGTCACACCGCGCCCCACCGGCACCATGTAGCAGGTACGGCCGTCCTCGGGATCGATCGAGGCAAGAATGTGGTTGAACAGGGCGCGCTCGTGGAAGTCGGCGTAGTAGGGATCGGGCCGCAGCTCGAACAACCTGCGGGTGAGCTTGAGCATGTTGTAGACGTTGCAGGTCTCGGCCGTTCGCCCGTCGACGCGGTCGGAGATCTCGTCGGGCGGGCCGAAGTACTCGTCCTTGCTGTGGCCGCCGCTCGAGAAGCTATGATGCTGCACGACGCGATCCCAGAAGAAGCTCGCCGCAACGAGATCGCCTGCTGTGCCGGTGTAGGCATAGCGGTCGGCCGAGCCGATGAGCTTGGGAATCTGTGTGTTCCCATGCACACCGGCGAGGTTGTCCCGGTGGCGCATGAGCGGCTCGATGAAGGCCTTGTGCTCGAACTTGTATGAAAGCGCGAGCCAGCGCTCATCGCCGGTGTCGGCATAGAGGTCGATCATGATCTCGTTCATGCCGCCGAACTCGGTACTGAGGTGGTGCTGGATCTGCTCATCGGTCAGCCCGTCGAGCACCCGCTCGGCCCAGGCGGCAAAGGCGATCTCCATTTGCAGCGCCATCTCGTTGCCGGTGTAACGATAGGCGTCGCGCAGCCCGGCGTAGGTCTTGTGCAGCGTATACCAGGGCGACCATTCGCCGTTGAGGTCGAACGCGGCGGAACGGATCTCGCCGCGATTCAGCTCCTCGAAACAGCGGCGACCGCCCTCGAGCGCCGACAGATAGCCGTCGCCGTGGGCGTCCTGGACCTCCTTCAGTTCCGCAACCATGTAGTCGGCGCGGTCCTTGTAGCGCTGGTCTCCGGTCGCCGCCCACATGAGGCTGACGCCTGATAGGTAGTGGCCGCCGATGTGCCCGGTGAGGTTACGACCGGGCCCGTCCCAGCCGCCGTACCCCTCCGCCTTGGGCTCCAGGCCGGCGCGGTCCCGATAGAACGCCAGCATCCGGTCCGGCTCGAGGGCGAGGAGGTACTCGCCGTTGAGGTCCTGAGCGTGCTTGAGCGGCGGGCCTGTGAGGCGAACGGCGTTCGTCGGGAGGACCTGAGCCTGAAGCGTTTGCTCCTCGAAGGCGGCCGGGCCGAGCCCCTGCCTGCCCGCTCCGGGGAACCGCAGCAAGAGGGGCGTGACGCCTGCCCCGAGCCCGATTTTCAGGAATTTGCGGCGGGCAAAGCTCACGGCGTGCCTCCTGGGCCTCGCTTGATCGATGGGCGACCTGCGTGAAGGTACGCCGAATATCTTCGTGACGCCAAGGAATCCTCTCCGACATCTCGCATCCGGCCTCAACTATTTCGGCGCCGGCTCGTTAGAGTATTTCAGAGGGTGCGATAAACGGGGAGCGCCCCCGATCCAGGGAGCACGATGGAAGCGACGCTCAACGAAGCCGACGTCCGAGGGATGCAGGGCGGCAGCCCCGAGGAGGCAAGCCTCGTCAGGGCCTGCAAGGAAGGGGACCAGACGGCCTTCAACCTGCTGGTGTGGAGGTGGGAGAAGCCTCTTTTCAACTTCACCTACAAGTACGTGGGAGATGCTCACCTGGCACAGGACTTGGTCCAGGAGACCTTCGTCCGCATGCTCAGATCGATTCAAGGTTACGAGCACCGTGGGGCCTTCTCGACCTGGCTCTACCGAATCGCGGTCAACCTGTGCAAGGACCACTTCCGGAAGAAGCGCATCCCGATGGTCTCGCTGCACGACTATTACACCACCCCCTCGGGCGACAGGGTCTACGTGAAGGACCGCGTGGTCGACGAGGGGGCCCGGTCGGACGAGGCCATGGCCGCGGCACGCCGGGAAGAGCTGGTGCGACGCCTGCTCGCCGGGCTGCCGGAGGAGCAGCGGGTCGTGATCCTGATGAAGGAGTACCAGGCCCTGACGTTTCGCGAGATCGCCGAAATACTCGAGATACCTGACGGGACGGTCAAAGCCCGTCTCTACCGCGGTCTGCGAACGATGCGGGAGCACCTGGAACGCAGCGGAATTACGGAAGCCGGATCAGGGGGAATGCGATGAAGAGCGCCTGCAGCTACGGGGAAGAGCGGCTCGCCGGTCTGCTCTACGAAGACGGCGACCGGACAGAGATGATGGAAATGCGTGCCCACCTGGCCACATGCGCCGACTGCCGCGCCGAGCTCGAGGGCCTCACCTCAATGAAGGACCTGCTGTCGGCCTGGCCTAACGCGGTCAATGCTCCCCGCATGGTCTACGTGAACGAGCGAACGGGTTTCCTGGCCAGGCTTCGCCACTGGACCGGGGACATCGGCGGGATGGGCGCGCGGATGCTGCTGAAGCCCGTCGTGGCCGCCGCGGCAGTGGTCCTGGTCTTCGCGGCCTCGGCCGCATTGCTCGACGTGAGGGTGACTCCGGACGGGAGGGTACGGATCGGACTCGGCGGCGAGCCGCCGGCGGCCGAGCAGATCGCCGATGTCCCGAGCGACGCCGCGGGCGAAACCACCGCCACGGTCAGCAGGGACGAATTCCAGGCCGACCTCTCACAAGCCGTCTCCTACATGGAGGATCTGTTCCGGTCGCGCAGCGACGACGAGCGGCGTCTGCTGATGGCCGCCATCGACGAGGCTATGCAGGAGCAGGGCCTGGCGATGAGCCGTCAGTTACGCGGCGCCGTGGATGCCGCTCTCACCGACATGCAACGACAGCATGAAAACGACCTGGGCTTGGTCTTCTCGGCGATCGACGAATTGGGTGTCGTCACCGGGATGGAACTACAACGGATGAACACGATCCTGGCCTCGCTGGTGCAGCGCGAGCCGGGAGACAAGGAGTGATCACGATGGACAAGTTGAAGAATCGGAGAGGGTCGCAAGCGGCGCCCGCGCTGCTCATCGCTGCCTTGATTTCGGTCGTTTCGCTCGGGTCCGCCGGGGCTCAGATCGCCGTGGAGGCCCAGGGTACAGCGCGCCGAGCGTCGGAGGAGCCGGCCTACTTTGTTACGCCCGCTCAGGCCGTATGGAGCATGCGAGCCGAGAGCGCCCAGGTTCCCCAGGACATCCGTATCATGCAGCGGATCGTGCACACGGCGCTCGGAGAAGTCGAAACCCCGGAGCTCCCTGACGCGCTGGAGGCGGAAGCAGACCCGTCGGTTTCGCACGTCGAATACGACTACGCTTTCGGCGATTCGGGGGCGGCGGTCTGGTTGGCCGGCAAGGACAACGGTGTCTACAACATCGGTAGCCGTGACGTAACCGGCTTTTACATGCAGGGGTACGGGTACCTCTTCACGGTCAAGTGGCGGGTCATGCCCGGCGGCGTCTCCTTCATGTCTTCCGGGAGGGCCCTGGAGCGCGCCGCCGAGCTCAGCGAGTTGGCGAGCGCCGCGCGACGCGCAGCCGCGACCACGGAAGCGGGAGAGGCGCGCGCCGCCGACGAAGCGGAAAGGGCTCTGGAGCAGGAGAGTGCGAGACTCGGGGAGCGGCAGGCAGCCTGGGACGAGTGGTCCGCCCAGTACCGGGACATGCTCACCAACGCGCTGCGCGACGTCGTCGCGACCTACGGCAGCACTCTGAAACGGGCGGCGCCGGAGGAATCGATCACCTTCATGGCGGACTTCGGCGGCGGAGAGGACGAGATGGTTTCCCTGAGCGCCCTCCGCGGCGATCTGGCCGGCGCCAACCGGGATGAGAACGTCGCCGCGGTGCGCATGGCCAAAGGAGAGACGGGAGTCTCCGACGCCCTGGGCACCGAGCTGAAGATCATGGCGGAGATCATCGGCAGCTCGCTGCAGGTCGTCAGTACCGGCGACCTGTGGGTCGCCTACTCCGGAAGCGAATCGTCCTACCAGTACGTGCCGGGCTACGGAGTGCTCTTCCGCAAGGCGGCGCGGCTCAACATCGCCACCCACGTGATCCGGCAGGTGAACCCTGATCGGATCGAGGCTGGTGTCACGGTCCAGTCGCTGCGCCAACAGATCGACGAGAGCACCGAGGAGCAGCGTGAGGCTTACACCGCGCACCTCGCCGACCTGAAGGAAAAGACGGCCGAGATCTTGGCCACCTACGGGCCGACACTCACCGAGATGAACGACAACGACTGGGTCGGAATCTTCTACGACGTGGGCTCCGCGGCCGGGCTCCTCGAAGGCGGCATTGCCAACTTCCTGGTGCAGGCGCGGATGGGAGATGTCCGACAGGCCGGCGGCCAGGTCGACGGCGCTGCCTGGCTGCTGGGCAGGCTGGTGACCAACGAGAAGCAGGAGTAAGGGGCCGTCGCGCAGCTACCGCTCCGACAGACCGATGGCGGGAGGCGCTGCCCCCCGCAAAGCGTCGATGTCCCGCAGTATTCCCTCCACGGTGGCCTCGACGATGATCCGTCCCTTCTCGACGGTGGCGAGTGTCGCGTCGCCCCAAACCCCGGATTCCGAGTACGTTCCGGTCCCGTCGGCGCGGCGGGTCAGCCCCCCCTGCCCGCGCGGATTGTCCTCGCGAACCGCCAGCCTCATATCCACACGGTCCGGGGCGATGTAGAGCATCATCGAGGTCTCGAGCTCATCGGCATGCGTGCCACGCACTTGTTCCCGAACCTCTTCCTCCGCGGCGCCGGCGACCTCCAGGATGTTCGTGAAGCGAAGCAGGATGCCCTCTTCGCGCAGAATCTCCGCGGATGCCTCAAGAGGCCGCAGCGTCGAAACTCCGGTGTTCAGGACGTAGAACTTCCGCGGCCCGTAACCGGCGAGGCTGCGAACGATGTCGACAACCATGTCGCGCGAAGTGTCGAACTCCAGATGCGTCGAACCCGGGTACTCGAGGAAGGACGGATAGAAGTGGTACGAAAGCGTCGGCGCGACGACGACATCAGCGGCGGCAAGAACACGCCGCTTCAGATACTCGGCCATCTGGAAATCGTTATCGAGCCGTAGGTGAGGACCGTGCTCCTTCGAAGCCGCGCCGAGCGGAAGCACCACGATGCTTTCCGCAGTGAGGACATCCTCCGCTTCGATCCACGTCAGCTCGGAGAGCTCGAAACCAACGTTCGAGCCGGTTTGGGTGCCGCCGCCCACGGCCGCGAGCAGAACACCGAATCCGACACACCAGATGCGAAAACGCATTCTCTCCTCCGTCGTCTACGTTCGCGTTCGGGCCGGCGCCGGGTGCACTACTCCGGTAGCGGCAGCCCCTGCTGCCGCAGGAACGAGAGCCGATCCCAGTAGCCACGTTGAAAGCCGATGAGCCCGTCGACCACGTGGAAAAACCCGCATCCGCGAAGTCCGGCAGGGTCACGCCACTCGAGGATCGCCCAATCGCCGTCCTCGAAGACATTCTCGACGATGCAGGTCATTGTCGCCCGGGCGAAGTCATGCTCGAACATCGCCCGAATCGCATCACGACCCTCGACAGGATCCTGAACCACCTGATGGTTGATCGCCCCCTCGGCGTATAGCGCGGCGAGGGAATCGACGTCGGCACGGTTGAACGCCTCGACCCACTCCCGGACCACGTCGCTGGGATTCTTCATCACGCGAGGATAACCGCCGCGTCGCCTGCCCGCGCGCCGGGGCGCGAATCAGGACTCATGCATCATGGCTCCCGACCTGCCCACCGATCTCGGCCAGAGCACCCGTCAGCTCATGCAGCGTTCCGATACGCGTGTCCGCGAGCTCCAGGACGTCGGGGCCCGGATTGGTGTGCTTGTTGGGAACAGCCACAACCTTTGTGCCCGCCGCCTTCCCCGACTTGATGCCGGCACCGGAGTCCTCGACCACGGCGGTCGTACGCGGATCGAGCTCCATGCGGCGCATGATCTCGAGGTAGACATCGGGAGCCGGCTTGCCGTGCTCGAGCTCGTCGCTCGAGATCAGGGTCTCGAAGTACGTCGTCCAGCCGGCCCCGACGAGGCAAGCGTCGATCAACCGCTGCGGTGAGCCGGAGGCGAGCCCGACACGATAGCGCTCGGCGCAGGCGGCAACAGCGTCAGGGGCGCCGGGCAGGATCGGCACCTCGCCGCGCTCGTAGTAGCCCGCCATGCGGGCGACGATCTCCTCGAGAACCTGCGCCGATGTGAGAGCGCCGGACAGCTTGTCGTGCAGCGCCTCCACCCATACATCGGTATGAACGCCGGCCATTGCGAGCTGATCGGCCTCGCTCCACGTCACCCCGTATTGCCGCAGAAGGTCAACCCGGGCACGAAACCACTCCGGCTCACTGTCGACCAGCAGGCCGTCCATATCGAAGATGACCGCCTCGATCATGTTGCCCCCCCGCTCTTGCCAAGACCCTTCGAAGGAAGGGCATAGATGGATCCTGCGACGTCGATCAGCCTCTCCACGGCGAGCTCGCCGCTGGCGACCAGGAAGAGCATGTCGCCATCGTGCCAGACCACGACCGCCGGGCTGCGTCCGTCGATGTCATCCGACGGAACCTCGGGGCCGAGCTCGTAGGCGCGCCCCTCATGGCCGGCCAGGCTGACGGGG